>NZ_JBTZSY010000053.1:0-14485 GCF_054815885.1 Anoxybacillus sp. TBDG-1 | reverse complement strand
AGTTCACGAGGAAAGTGAACTTTTTCTTGACGTCCTACTTTTTCAACACTTTGAATAGGGGAACATTTCCCCTATTGTTTGTTCATATACTAATTCCTTGTTTGATCAATAATATGTTTCCTACATTATAAAGTCATACGTACGTTCTCCTAATGAAATCATACTGTTAAACACCTAATCGGATCCATATACTTGAAATTATTTTACATAAGTGTTAATATGATTGGTGAGTTACATTTATTTTCATAAGGAGGAGTGTTCTATGAGAAACGTCGTTCTCACTTTTCTTTCCCTTTTTGCTTTGTTTTTTACTTTTTCTCCATCGAATGCTTTAGCCTACGATAGTATAAGTGAACAGGAGAAAAATAAAATTGTTCAAGAAGCTTTAAAGATCATCGAAAAAAGGTACACCTCCCTTCTCCCTCAAAATAGTGAAGAAAATGTAGAAATTCAAATAAAAAATACTAAGTCGCAACTCAGATTAGAGAATATTATAAAAAGAGACCAAGATTATATAAATAAATTAGGTGCATCGTACAAGAAAATAGAAATTTTGAACGTAGACGACATACAAATAAATCAGGTAAATGAAACAATTAAGTTAAGTTTGAAAGTGGAGGTAGCTAAATACTACCAGTACAAAAACAAAAAGCAGATGGAAGAACATCCATGGCTTGAAACAAGAACACATGAGTTTATTTTCACGTCCAGCGAAAACAAAAGAAGCAAGTTATATGCATTAGTTGATTACAAATTTGAAGATGAAATGGATTACACTAGTGAACAGGCATCAAATAGCAACTTACCTCCAATTGAAGAAATGAATAGACAACAAGTTATTGAAGCAACGAATGACATAAGCATAATGTCCACACAACACTTGTACAATCGATCAGGAGCTAGATCATATGCATACAATTGGTATAACAAAAACAACCCTGACTTTAGAGTTTTCTCAAACAATTGTACAAACTTTATTTCACAAGCAATTAACCGCGGTGGTGGAGTAAATATGGATTGGTGGGGCGATTTGCGGTGGTGGTATCAAGGTAACCAAAACACTACAAGTTGGTCTGTTGCTCATGATTATGTTTATTATGCAAGAAGAAACAATGATGCAGGTGGGCTTGGTGCTTATTATATAAGTAACGTAAAAGACTTAAAAATTGGAAGCCTCGTTGGATACGATTTGAACAATGATGGCTATTTTGATCATCTTTCCATCGTAGTAAACTATGATAGCAATGGCGAACCGTTAACTGCCCAACATACACCAAGCGACTATAATCGTCCATGGAAATCAGTTAATCCGTCAGCAAAACATTATTTTATTCAAACAAATGATTACTGGTATTCGAATTAAACAAATTTAAAGCGGGGAAAAAACATTGAAAAAATATATGTTGTTGTTCACGTTGTTAGCTTTCTTTATAATAGGATGTAGTCATAAAGACATCCCAATGTACGATGGGTTTCCCATTCCTGAAGGGGCAAAAGTCATAAAAATAGATAGCGATAAAGGCAAGGTGCATCCTGTTTTTATCAGTCAAGCTTTCTTCCAGTTAGAAGAGCCTATGTCTGACTTTACACCGTCCCATCCTTTCTATCAAACTATTGTAAATGAAGGATGGAAAGATGAAGAAGCAATAAAAAAATTAGGCGAATATCGCCATATATTCAGTAAAGATAATCGACTGATCGAAGTAGGTGTTTACAACGACAAGATGACCCTTACAGAATATAACCCTGAAATTTTTTGGGGAAAAAATTAAATGATTCTCCAGTGCATGTTGCTCTGGGGATTTTTTTGTGCATAATGAATAACAAATATCTTTAAAAGAAGGTCAACGAATGATGTATGACATTATCGGCGATATTCACGGCTGTTTTCACGAATTCATGTTATTAACAAAAAAGCTTGGCTACGTTTGGGAACACGATATACCGATTCATCCGAACGGTCGGAAGCTTGCATTCGTCGGTGATTTAGCCGATCGCGGTCCGCAGTCGTTACGAGTCATTGATACAGTCGTTTCACTCGTTAAACAGCACGGGGCGGTGTACGTCCCGGGCAATCATTGCGACAAATTGTATCGTTTTTTTCTCGGACGAAATGTGCAAGTGACACATGGGCTTGAAACGACAGTTGCTGAATGGGAACGAGCTGATGACAAAACGAAAGCACGCATTCGCACACAGTTTATGAAACTGTACGAAAACGCGCCGCTTTATGCCGTTTTAGACGGTGGAAAATTGATCGTTGCCCACGCCGGCATTCGCTCCGATTACATTGGGCAATTCCATCAAAAAGTGAAAACGTTCGTTTTATACGGCGATATTACAGGAGAAAAGCATCCAGACGGCTCGCCCGTTCGGCGCGATTGGGCAAAACATTACCGAGGCGATGCGCTTATCGTATACGGGCATACGCCCGTCAAAGAACCGCGCTGGCTAAACAACACAGTCAACATCGACACCGGCTGCGTATTCGGCGGACAACTCACAGCCCTTCGTTATCCAGAAATGGAGACCGTTTCTGTTCCATCAACGATGCCGTATGTCGCAGAAAAATTTCGCCCGTTTGACTAAAGCAAACGGGCGAAATCATGAGGAAGCGGGGCATGAAACGTCATCGTTTTTTCAAAAAACGGATGAAAAAACGTTAATTCACAACTATGCAACGCTTGGCGGTCGATCTGTTCACGCGAGCCTCCGTACAAATCATCACCAACGAGCGGATGACCGATATATGAAAAGTGGACGCGAATTTGATGCGTACGCCCCGTTTCTAATTGAATCGACACGTGCGTCATCTCGTTTTTTTGTTGCAATACTTCATAATGCGTCACCGCCCGCTGACCGTCTGACCGCACTTCCCGCTCAATGATGCTGTCGCCTTTTCGTCCAATCGGCGCATCAATCGTCCCAACGAGCGGGGTGACATACCCATGACAAACCGCTTCGTAGCGCCGTTTCACTTTTCCTTGTTTTTGTTGTTCGCTTAATATATGATGCACATAGCGATGTTTTGCGACAAGCACAAGCCCAGATGTGTCGCGGTCAAGCCTTGTCACGACATGCACCGTCGTTTGTAAGTTTTGCTTTTCGTAATGATACAATAATGCATTCGCCAGCGTCCCTTGCGGATGTTCACGCGACGGAATGGTCGCCATATGCGGCGGCTTATGAATAACGATCACGTAATCATCTTCATACACAATCGAAAGCGGAATCGGCTGAGCGACCATATGTGCACTTTTTTGTTCTGGGGGAAACGACACGCGCACTTCATCGCCTGCTTTTAACACGTAACGAACGGTCACAGGCATATCGTTAACTTCTATTCGTCCCCCTTGAAATTTAATATCCGTTAACGCCGTTTTTGAAATATGTTGTTGTTTTAAAAATTCACGAACGAGCATCCCATCTTGTTGTGGGGTGACGATCCAACGAAGTTGAAACATACGAATCCCCTTCTACTGAATAAATGATTCGCGCACGCGCTTCCAAAACGGAAACGGACGGAAGCGGGCGAAACGAATTTTTTCATCGGCGACGCGGCATTGAATCGACTTCACATCTTTATGCAATAACGATAAATGGTCAACCGTAATTTGAAAATCGACGTCATTGACCGGCTTTAACATACACGTATGATGCGCTGGCAAAATAAGCGGCGATCCAATTGTACGAAACACACGATTGTTAATCGATGCCATTTCTGCCACTTGAATTGCTTCAAGCGACGGATGTAAAATGGCGCCTCCAAGCGCTTTATTGTATGCCGTGCTTCCCGACGGCGTTGAAATGCATAACCCATCCCCACGAAACGTTTCAAACAATTCTCCACGAATTTCAACATCCATCACAAGCGTGCCACTCACGCTTTTTACTGTACATTCATTGAGCGCTAAATATTTTGCCTCGCGTCCGCCGCTCACATATCGAATCGTTACCTCAAGAAGCGGGTATTCGACGACTTGATATGGCGTTTTCGCAATGGCGATGACAAGCTTTTCAATTTCATTAGGCACCCAATCGGCATAAAAGCCTAAATGCCCCGTATGTACTCCGACAAATGCTGTTTGCTCCAGCCGACTTCGATAACGATGAAACGCATATAATAACGTCCCATCCCCTCCGACCGAAATGACAATATCCGGTTCATCTTCATCATACGTTAAGGAAAAATCGGTTAAATATGTACGAATTTTATACATACATTCGTTTGATATCGCATCCCCTTTTGATGTGACCGCAAATTTCACTCATTTTCACCCCTCGTTATCTTTTACTTCTTGCTTGCGCGAAAACGCTGCTTGTGCCTCTTGAATTTCAAAACGAATTTTCGACATTTCTTCATCTAATAAATACGCGGCTTCCGCTGCTCGCTGCAATCGCTGTCGAATATCTTCAGGAAACTTACCGCTATACTTATAGTTTAACGAATGTTCAATCGTCGCCCAAAAATTCATCGCCAACGTTCGAATTTGAATTTCAACTAAAATGTTTTTTTCGCCATAAATCATTTGTACCGGGTAACGAATGACGACATGATACGAACGATAACCGCTCTCTTTTTTTTGCGTAATATAATCTCGTTCTTCGACAATTGTAAAATCATTTCGCTTGCGCAACAGTTCTACAACCGTTTGAATGTCATCGACAAACTGACACATCATGCGCAATCCCGCAATATCTTGCATTTGTTGTTCGAGTTGATCGAGCGGAATATTTTTCTTTTGTGCCTTATCTAAAATGCTCGCAATCGGCTTCACTCTTCCTGTCACAAATTCAATCGGAGAATGAATGCCTTGCATTTCAAATTGAGCGCGCATCCCTTTGAGCTTGACTTTCAACTCTTCGACCGCCTGTTTGTACGGCGCTAAAAAAAATTCCCAATGTCTCTCCACAAAACCACCTACTTATGCAAAAAATGCCGTTACCGCCTGTTCCATTTCTTCGCCGTAATTTGCATTTCCTTCAATATTGTCAATTAAGTACGCCGCTTCTTCATGAATGCCTTCTAATTCGATCGTTGCATCACTTCCGACAAGAAACATCGGCTCGCTCGTACGAAGCGCTTCTTTCATCGCTCCCCATACTTCTTTTGGCATGACGACATAAACGAACGCATCACTCGCTTCTAATATGTATACAAACGCACACGCATCAGAATCAACAAGCATATGCCGTTTTGGCTTTAAACCTTGAAGCGACGTGTCGCATATCATATGCCATCCATTTTCTTTTTTCTCTGCTGTATGCACATATATTTTCATCTTCCTTCCTCCGTCCATCTATGATGTCCACCTTTATTTTACCACATTTCGCCTAGCGATGTTCACTAGTTGCACTTTTTCGCATACATGTTGATAATAAAAAGTAGAACGACGCAAGGAGAAGAAAAGATGAGGCACGAACTTGAAATTGAATTTAAAAATATGTTAACGGCTGAAGAATTTACTCGGTTCACACATGCGTTTGCGGTGCGTGATGAGGAATGGAACGTGCAACAAAATTATTATTTTGACACCCCAGACTTTCAATTAAAACGACAAAAAAGCGCATTACGCATTCGTTTGAAAAACGGCACATATACATTAACATTAAAGCAACCATATGAAAACGGACTGTTAGAGACGCACGAGCCGTTAACAAACGAAACAGCGACAGCACTTATTTCGGGCACAAAGTCACTTGAAGGCGACATCGCAAACATATTGCAGTCGCTTCATATTGACCCGACAACGATCGTTTGCTTTGGAGCGCTAACGACTCGCCGCGTCGAACGACCGTATCAAAACGGCACGCTCGTATTGGACTATAGCGAATATATGAACGTTGCTGACTATGAAATCGAATACGAAGCGAGCGATCGAACCGAAGGCGAAAAGGCGTTCACATCTCTATTACAGTCGTTTCATATTCCGAAGCGACAAACGAAAAATAAAATTGAACGATTTTACGAAGCGAAATACGAAACGGAGCGATCGTCATGAACGTGCAACAAATCAAATTGCTTTTAGAACTACAAGCGCTGCAACATTTACAAGGAAAAAAAGAAGGAGCGACAACCTCGTTTCACGATCTTTTTCGCGAGTTAGTCACAGCTGAAGCGAATGAAGAAACTGACATGCGTCCGTCGCTTCCAATAATGACAAGCGAAGAAACGAACGTACCAACATATAAAACAAATGAAACGAACGCACCTTTTCAAAAACATGCAATTCATCAATGGATTGATGAAGCCGCTACCAAATATGATGTCGATCCGAAGCTGATTTATGCGGTCATTCGTCATGAGTCTAATTTTAATCCACAAGCGAAAAGTCGCGTCGGCGCGATGGGGCTTATGCAGTTAATGCCGAGCACGGCGCACATGTTAGGGGTAAAAGACGCCTTCGATCCACGGCAAAACATTGAAGGTGGAACGAAATATTTACGTCAACTTCTCGACCGGTATGACGGCAATATCGCACTGGCGCTTGCCGCATATAACGCAGGGCCAGGCAATGTCGAAAAACATGGAGGCATTCCACCGTTTCGCGAAACAATGAACTATGTAAAAAAAGTGATGCAAACGTACTATTCCACAAGTCACATCGTTTGAGATGAGACAAAGTCATTGTTACAATATTGATATATTTTCGGCAAAGGAGTTTTTCATATGTTTCCATCCCCTTATGAAGCGATTGGAGGCGAACAAGTTGTCGCCAAGCTTGTCGATGCATTTTATGAACGGGTAGCGAAACATCCCGACTTGTCGCCTATTTTCCCAAAAGATTTAACAGAGACGGCGCGAAAACAAAAACAATTTTTAACGCAATATTTAGGCGGACCACCGCTTTATACAGCTGAACACGGACATCCGATGTTGCGTGCGCGCCATTTGCCTTTTCCGATTACGCCAACGCGCGCAAAAGCATGGCTTGCCTGTATGCATGAGGCGATGGATGAAATCGGACTAAAAGGGCCTGTTCGTGATGAGTTATATCAACGGCTCATTTTAACTGCTCAACATATGATTAATACACCAGAGGACGAGCGAAAGGAGCATGAAGGTGAATGTTAACCAAGAAGGAACGACAAAACAACTAGAAATTTATTTATTTGTCGATCCTCTCTGCCCAGACTGCTGGGCGCTTGAGCCTGTTTTAAAAAAGTTATGGATCGAATATGGACAATATTTTACGTTACGTCACGTCTTGACCGGCCAACTCGATCGACTTAATGGCGTAAATTACAAACGAATTGATCGACATGCATCGCGCATCGGCATTGCTTGCGAAGACCGATTGTTTCTTGAGACACCGCTACCGATTCCGTATGTTGCATCGCTCGCTGTGAAAGCAGCGGAATTGCAAGGGCGACAAGCAAGCATTCGCTTTTTACGTCAACTACAAGAAATTGTATTTATTCAAGGCAAAACGATTACAGAGACAAACACGCTCATTCAATGCGCCATCGCCGCCGGTTTAGATGTGCAAGAATTTATAAATGACTTATCTTCACCAAGCGCGGTCAAAGCGCTTCAATGCGATTTAAAAATTCGCGCGGAAATGGACGTTCGTGAAGTTCCAACGCTCGTCTTTTTCAACGAAAATATTGAAGATGAAGGCATTAAAATTTCAGGCTGTTATCCGTACGACGTGTATGTCGACTTAATTTATGAAATGCTTGGGTTTCATCCTCAACCATCTCCGCTTCCACCAATTGAACAGTTTTTACATCACGCTCAATTCGTTACAACCGATGATATTGCGATGGTGTACAACATCCCGCACAGCAAAGCTGAATGTGAATTAAAAAAATTGCGTCTAAAACAAAAAGTGGAGAAAATCGGCTCATTTTGGCGCTGGATCGGATAAAGAAAAAGGACTCGGGGGATGCCGAGTCCTTTTTCTTTGTCATAAAGACAACAAAGGGGATGGGAGAAATTTTTCACGGTCAAACAAAGGGGTATAAGTTTGTTTGATTGTGATTCACTTCACGTTTATATATTAACAAATCCCTTCATGTCTTGACAAGTATTTTGTTTACTTGTTCACACATTTGTCATAATTATTTTCTCCCTTGCTTACTATGAATAAATAAAGGGGGGGTTCGATGTTTGTCGCACATATCATTTGGATCATTGTCGCACTCATCATTCACTTTTTCGCATTAATGCGCTTATTTCCGTTATTTATATCGATTCCGTTTTTATTTCTTTCTTTCTTTTCCTTTTTCACTTATTTGAACAACCGCCATCGCTTTCGCGGATTTCATTGAAAAAAGGCGACGCACAGTCGCCTTTTACAATAGTTGCTCGAGTTGTTGTAATTTTTGTTCAAACACTTGACACGCTTGTTCAATTGGCTCTGGAGATGTCATGTCAACACCTGCTTTTTTCAACACTTCAATCGGATAATCGGAGCTTCCTGCTTTTAAAAACTCAATGTAACGCTCAACCGCTGGTGTACCTTCTTCTAAAATTTGTTTGCTTAATGCGGTCGCTGCGCTAAATCCTGTCGCATATTGATATACATAATAGTTGTAATAAAAATGCGGAATGCGCGCCCATTCTAAACCGATTTCTTCATCGATGACAATGCCATCGCCGAAATATGTTTTGTTTAGCTCATAATATTTTTCCGTCAATACTTGCGCTGTAAGCGCCTCGCCGTTTTGCACCATCTCATGAATCATATGTTCAAACTCCGCAAACATCGTTTGACGAAATACTGTGCCACGGAATGTTTCTAAATAATGGTTTAATAAATATAACCGCTTTTTCTCATCATCAATCGTTTTTAGTAAATAATCGTTCAGTAATGCTTCGTTGCACGTTGATGCGACTTCAGCAACGAAAATCGAGTAGTTTCCGTACGGATATGGTTGATATTTTCGCGTATAGTAACTATGCACGGAATGACCAAACTCATGCGCAAGCGTAAATAAGTTGTTCACATTATCTTGCCAGTTCATTAAAATGTACGGATTCGTTCCATACGAACCAGACGAATACGCTCCGCTCCGTTTGCCGCGCGTTTCTTGCACATCGACCCAACGATGATCAAACCCTTCCTTGACGATCGCAATATATTCATCACCTAGTGGCGTAAGCCCTTTTAACAATATGTCTTTCGCTTCTTCATACGTCACTTTCATATCGGCTTGTTTCACAAGCGGCGTATATAAATCGTACATATGTAGCTCATCTAATCCAAGCACCCGCTTGCGCAATTGAACGTAACGATGCAAAAGCGGCAAATAACGATGAATCGTTTCAATTAAATTGTCGTACACCGCTTCAGGAATTTGATTTTTGCTTAATGCCGCCTCACGCGCCGAACGATAATTGCGAACGCGCGCAAAAAAGTTGTTGCGCTTCACCGCTCCACTTAACGTGCTTGCAAACGTGTTTTCATATTGGCGATATGTATCGTATACCGCTTTAAACGCATCATGCCGCACGCGACGATCTTCGCTTTCAAGAAAACGAATGTAACGACCGTGCGTCACTTCCACTTCTTCCCCGTTCTCATCTTGAATCGTCGGAAAACGTAAATCGGCGTTATTTAGCGCCCCAAACGTATTGCTTGATGCGTTCATCACATCCGCCGCTTGCGCAAGTAACGCTTCTTCTTTTTCCGATAACACGTGCGGACGTTGACGATTCATTTCATCTAGTTCATGCTCATACAGTCGAAGCGGTTCGTGTTGTTGTAAAAACGTGCGCACGACCGATTCATCGAGCGCTAAAATTTCGGGAACGATAAACGCCATCGCATTGCCTGCTTCAGCATACAATCCTTCCGCTCTCGACTCAAATCCTTGATACAGCGAGTTTGTCGTATCTTCATCATGGCGCATATGCGCATACGCATATAATTTTCCTAGTCGCAGCAACACATGGTCACGATATTGCAACGCTTCGTATAACGTTTCTGCGCTTTCCCCTAATCTTCCTTTATACTCCGAAAATTTCGGAAGAAGTGCGTGAATGGCCTGAAATTCCTCTTCCCATTGTTCATCAGTCGAAAAAATATCTTCAAGACGCCACGTATACTCTACCGGAACGTCTTTACGTGTCGGCAATGTTTTTGCCATGTTCATCACCCCTTACATAAAAATGTTTACTTATATATTATTCTCGTTTTGTGAAAAAATCCTCTTTTTTGCTTACGATTCGTCGCAACACTTGCTCATCTCCTTCAATCGCCTCTGCGATCGTGCGTGGAAGCGACCATGACCGAATGCGCTGAAACGTACTTTTTCCGACTTTTTTCAACAATCGAAGCGACACGAGCGCATGTAAATAATCCATGAACGCATACGAATAATGGCTTTTTGTCATAAGTGGCAATCGGCGAATATGAACGAGGTTTTGACGAATGAAATGTTGCATTCGCTCATATAATTGATGAAACGAAAACGTCATATGAGATGGAATACGCATGATCTCAAGCAACATATACGTTTGCCAAATAAACGGAGGCGTCTCAAACCAATACGAATGGCGAAGCGGAATGCCGGCTTCATGCGGAAATAACGATGGGGTCATATGCTCATTATAAACGATGCGACAAAAGGAGCGATTCGTTCGATAATACAACGGAGACAGCCGCCATTGTTTCTTTTTCATTTGCCATGCATGAAACAAGTGATTGTGTTGTCGTTGAGGCGTCTGTTGGAAAGAAGAAAGTGACATCGTATAGAGCGGAATCGTCGTCCATTCTCCGTATGCCATCGTTGCGGATAGCGGGATGAGATGGTGAAGAAACAATACTTCGCGACGTTCGGGGCAATAAAGCGGAATCATCTCGTAACTATTGAAAAAAAGCCACGAAAATGAAGATAGTTGAAAAAACAAACCACGGTGCCGCACATGTGATGAATGAAGCAACCAAATCGGGACAATATGTGCGTTTATGTACGCGTTCGTTCGTTTCACGAATAAAGAGGTTGGAATGACAGAGCATTGATATTCGACTGCGTACATCTTTTTTTCATGCATAACAAATACATCCGGACGTTGACGAATATGCGGTAAATACTTTTCCACTTCCGCTTCGATATTGTCCTTGATGAGCCATTCATATAGCTGTTGTTTCCCTTGTAAATGAGCGATTGTTTCACGCTCTGTTTCGATCGTGCATTTCGTTTCGTGCGCAAAATGCGACATTCGTTTTTTTCCAATTTTCAATTGCACCCGCTTCAAACAAACAGGGCAAAAAAACGACTGCGTCGCCCGCAATACATGTAGCTGTTCAAGTGTCCAATCGTCTAATAACGAACATGTTTCTCCATTTTTCAATAATGCAACAAACATGCAACCTCCCCTTTCTCCACACATTTTTTCACCAAAATCGCCTTTTTTCCTGCAACAAATACAAAAAATAGGGGAACAACTAAATTTATTGAATTAGGCGTTTTTTATTTCCCTTCTTTCACATTTTGTCATACAATAGAAGTACAAGATGTGGAATGATGGGCGAACGCTCAGGGGTAAATTCCCTTCCTGAATGGATAATCGTAGAAGGGAGATGAAGAACATGGAAATCGAACGCATCAATGAATATACGTTGAAGCTATATATATCGTACGGAGATATTGAAGAACGTGGCTTTGATCGCGAAGAAATTTGGTACAATCGCGAACGAAGCGAAGAATTGTTTTGGGAAATGATGGACGAAATTCATCAAGAAGTGGAAATTTATTTAGAAGGACCGCTTTGGATTCAAGTGCACGCGCTTGAAAAAGGATTGGAAGTGTTCGTGACGAAAGCCCAAATTTCAAAAGACGGAAGCAGACTGGAGTTGCCTATTCTCGACGAACGATTCAAAGACTTACCGGTCGATGAAAAAATTGAACATATATTAGATCAACATTTTAACATTATTAAATCGTCGCCGTCGCCAGAACCTGATAATCCGCTCCAGTTCGTCATCCGCTTTAAAAACATTGAAGACGTTATCTCTCTTGCTCATCGTCGCGATTTTTCAACATTACACAACAAGTTGTTCGCATTTGAAAATAACTATTACTTGTACGTCGAGTTTACAGAAGAAGATACCGATCGCGACATTGATAATATGTTAAGCATATTACTTGAATACGGGCAAGATTCTCAAATGACGATCCATCGCCTTGAAGAATATGGGAAAATCGTCATCGCAGAACAAGCACTCACGATGATCGCGAAACACTTTCCAAACTCATAACGCCGATTTCAACCAGTTGAAATCGGCTTTTTTCTCGCAAGGTTAGGTGAACAACAAATGAGAAATGCGTTAAAAGTTGTACTGTTTATACTTGCTTTCATCGGCTTTTTAGCAGTGACAAAAGATTATTGGGAAGGCTGGCTGCTCGGAACGTTCAGCTTATTTGTCACATTGTCAGTTATTTTTATTTCGTTTGTCATCTTTTTAGAAAATCGCCATCCGACAAAAACGCTCACATGGCTCGTTTTATTCAGTAGCTTTCCGCTCATCGGCTTTATTTTTTATTTTTTACTCGGTCAAAACTATCGCAAAAAGCGATTATTTCGAAAAAAGGCGCTGCTCGATGAACAAACGTTTCGCAAACTAGAACGGAATGATACGAATCATGAACGAAAATTATATATGAAGCCGCATCAACAGCCGTTGTTACAACTAGCTAGACGAATGACGAAAGAATCGATTTCAACCGCGACAAAAACGCGCGTATTAACAAACGGGGAAGAAACGTTCGCCGCCATTTTTGCGGAATTAGAAAAAGCAGAGCATCACATTCATCTTGAATATTACATCGTGCGTGATGACGATATCGGGCAACGGCTAAAACAAATATTAATCGCTAAAGCAAAAAAAGGAGTGTACGTCCGCTTTTTATATGATGCAGTCGGAAGTTGGAAACTGTCGAAAACGTACATACAAGATATGCGTGAGGCGGGCGTAGACATTATCCCGTTTTCCCCTGTTCGCTTGCCGTTTTTAAACAATACGATCAACTTCCGCAACCATCGTAAAATTATCGTCATTGACGGAAAAGTCGGTTTCGTTGGTGGCTTAAATATTGGTGATGAATATTTAGGGAAAAATGAATATTTCGGCTTTTGGCGCGATACGCACTTACTCGTGTATGGCGAAGCGGTGCGCACGCTACAACTTATTTTTTTACAAGATTGGTATTACATGACCGGTCAACAATGGTTGACAATGAACTATTTACATGCGCCGACAGTTGAGGATGAAACGCTCGGGGGTGTTCAGCTTGTCGCTGGTGGACCAGATACGAAATGGGAAGTCATTAAACATTTATTTTTTGCGATGATTACATCAGCCCAACAATCGATTTGGATCGCCTCGCCGTATTTCATCCCGGATGAAGATATTTTAACGGCATTGAAAGTAGCAGCATTAAGCGGCATTGATGTACGGCTTCTCGTGCCGAAACGACCGGATAAAAAAATTGTGTTTTACGCTTCCCGCTCTTATTTTCCTGAACTACTCGAAGCAGGAGCGACCATTTACGAATACGAAAAAGGGTTTATGCACAGCAAAATTATCGTCGTAGATGGCGAACTGGCCTCAATTGGCACAGCGAATATGGATATGCGCAGCTTTCATTTAAATTTTGAAGTAAACGCGTTTTTATATCAAACACCGAGCGTACAAACGCTAGTCGATGACTTTTTAAACGACTTTCGGCATTCATCAAAAATCGATATTAACCAATTCAAACGCCGACCACTTTGGATACGCATCGCTGAATCGACAGCGCGCCTCCTTTCGCCACTACTATAAAAGGCTTAGCATTTACGCTAAGCCTTTGTTGTTGACGAGCTGTTGTGCTTGACGCAATTGATACGTTCGCACTTTTCTCGGTAAAAAGCGACGAATTTCATCTTCGTTGTAACCAACTTGCAGGCGCTTTTCGTCCATAATAATCGGACGGCGCAACAAACCTGGATGTTGGCAAATAATTTCATATAAATCTTGCAGCGGCAATGAATCCACTTGAATATTTAATTTTTGGAAAATTTTTGAACGAGTCGAAATAATTTCGTCCGTTCCGTTTTCCGTCATACGCAAAATGCTTTTAATTTCCTCAATCGTTAACGGCTCGGCAAAAATATTGCGCTCTTTATACGGAATGTTATGTTCTTCTAACCACGCTTTTGCTTTTCGGCAAGACGTGCAACTTGGCGATGAATACACGATCACCATATATAAATCACTCCCTTAAACATGGGTTGCTTTAATAGCTTCTGTATTAAAACACATCTTATTTTAAAATGACTTTAAAAAACTCTACAATGTACATTATACAACAAAAAAGTTTAGAAAGATACACCTTTTTTCAATTTTACCCAACTTATTATACGGTTGTCCGATGAAAATGGTTTCATTTTTCGTTGCTTTCGTTTCAAATTTTCTCTACAATAAAAGTAAACATGGGAAAGGTAGCGTCAAAAAATCTATGAAAAGTCATCACGGGCTACCTTTTGAAGGAA
>NZ_JBTZSY010000052.1:0-14583 GCF_054815885.1 Anoxybacillus sp. TBDG-1 | reverse complement strand
TTAATCATTTTCAGTTAGCTCCTTAACCATTCTCTTGGCTTTATTTGCTCTTTTGTCTTGTAATTTTTTATAAATTGTATATAGAGTTTTATGGATTTTTACAAAAATATTTTAACAGTTACTAACCTTCATATTTCTTGAAAATAATTGTTGCATTATGTCCACCAAAACCGAGCGAGTTGCTTAATACAGCACGCACGTCTTGTTTGCGCGCAACGTTTGGCACATAATCTAAGTCGCATTCTGGATCTGGCGTTTCATAGTTAATTGTCGGCGGAATGACGCTATCGTAAATCGATAAAACGGAGAAAATCGCTTCGATCGCACCAGCTGCGCCAAGCAAATGACCAGTCATTGATTTTGTCGAGCTAACCGCTAATTTGTACGCATGTTCACCAAATACTTCTTTAATCGCCATCGTTTCATATTTATCGTTGTACTCTGTGCTCGTTCCGTGCGCGTTAATGTAATCGATGTCTTCTGGCTGCATATTCGCATCACAAAGCGCTTGGCGCATCGCGCGTACGCCGCCTTCTCCACCAGGTGCTGGCGCGGTAATATGATACGCATCGCCTGTTGCCCCATAGCCGACAATTTCTGCATAAATGCGCGCACCGCGTTTTAGCGCATGTTCTAGTTCTTCTAAAATGATAATGCCGGCCCCTTCGCCCATAATAAATCCGTCACGATGTTGATCGAACGGACGGCACGCTGTTTTTGGGTCGGGGTTAAACGAGAGCGCTTTTGCGGCGCTAAATCCTGCGAACGCCATATGCGTAATCGGTGCCTCTGTTCCGCCTGTAATCATCACATCGGCATCGCCACGTTCAATAACTTTAAACGCATCGCCAATCGAGTTCGTTCCTGTTGCGCAAGCAGTGACCGTACATGAGTTCATTCCTTTTGCGCCAAGCATAATCGACACTTGTCCTGCCGCCATATCTGGAATCATCATCGGAACGAAAAATGGGCTCACGCGACGATACCCTTTTTCTAAAAATGTCTTCAACTGTTCTTCGTACGTTTCCATCCCGCCGATGCCTGAACCGATCCATACGCCGACGCGTGCTGCGTTATCTTCTGTAATTTGTAAATTGGCATCTTTTACGGCCATCATCGAAGCCGCGACTGCATATTGCGTGAAGCGATCCATTTTGCGCGCTTCTTTTTTATCGATAAATTGTTCGACTTGAAAATCTTTCACTTCCGCTGCCACTTTTGCAGGAAAATCGTCCGCGTTTAATCGTGTGAGCGAACCGATGCCCGATTGTCCAGCAACGATATTTTTCCACGTCGTTTCAACGTCATTTCCTAACGGCGTCACTGCTCCTAACCCCGTGACAACCACTCGTCTTTTCGTCACCACACATCACTCCTTTGTTTCATCATACATCGTTATTTGCCCCAGCGCAACGCAATAGCGCCCCAAGTTAATCCGCCACCGAAACCGACCATAATAATTAAATCGCCATCTTGAATGCGCCCAGCTTCTACTTCTTCGACGAGCGAAATCGGAATGGATGCAGCGGATGTATTTCCGTATTTATTCACGGTAATCGACATACGGTCAACTGGTAGCTCTAACCGTTCACGCGCCGCTTCCATAATGCGAATGTTCGCTTGATGCGGAATTAAAAAGTCGACATCCGCTTTCGTCAACCCTGCTTTTTCTAATACACGAATGCAAGACTCCCCCATTTGACGCACGGCAAACTTAAATACTTCCCGTCCGTTCATGACGATGTAATCATCTTGATATAAATATTTTCCACCTGTTCCATCCGCGCCGAGCTCAAAAGACACAATGCCGTGCCCTTCTGAAACTTTTCCCATCACAACAGCGCCTGCTCCATCTCCAAACAACACCGCCGTGTTGCGATCTTCCCAATCGACAATTTTTGATAATTTTTCTACCCCGACAACGAGAACATATTTGTACGTGTCCGTTTCAATAAATTGTTTCGCTGTCACCATCGCATACATAAAGCCTGCGCATGCCGCGCTCACATCAAGTGCTGCTGCGCGCACCGCACCAAGCTTTTCTTGCAGCATACACGCAACAGACGGAAACGCGCGATCTGGTGTCACCGTTGCCACTAAAATCAAATCAATTTGCTCTGGAGAAATACCCGCATCATCAAGCGCGCGCTTTGCTGCAATATATGCCATATCGGACGTATCCATATCATCTGAAGCAATACGCCGTTCTTCAATGCCTGTTCTCGTCCGAATCCATTCATCAGACGTATCCATTTGTTGTTCTAATTGTTTATTCGTCACAATGCGTTCCGGCAAATATCGTCCAATTCCAATAATTCCTGCACTCACGGGAATATCGTCTCCTTTTATTATCAAACTTTATTACTTGGTACTAATTTTACTTTCTTTTTTCGTTTCGTGCAATAAAAAAATGAGGAGGCATTCCCCGCCTCACTCATTCGGCAATTTCCCTGTTTGTTTATATCGTTCAATTGCGTTTGTTATTTTTTGTTGGAACGATTTTTCAATAAGCGGGCTAAACGTGCCAAGCTCAATCACGCCGTCTTGAAAATCAACATATGTCGTTCCTGATGTCAACTCCCCTTTCATAAACTTTTTTGCAACAAGTTCATATAACGCATCGACATGTTGGACAGTGCTCGTCAGCACCGTACGTTCCCCTAAGTCTGCTTGATCTGTCACATAACCAATCGCATAAAGCCCATGTTCTTTCATTTTCTCAATAACTGGTACGCTAAATTTATCGCCAGCAGGATATACGACATCAACCCCGTCAGCGATCATTCGCTCAACAATGGCCATCGCTGTATCAATGTCATCCCAACTTTGCACATATTCTACATCAACGTCAACGTTTTTGTTTTCATATAACGCTCCTTCAAAAAAACCGTCCACTTCCGGCTGCCATTCAAACGCAGCAATAACACCGATTTTATTCGTTTTCGTCATATGCCCTGCGACCATACCACCAAAAAAGCCCATCGCATGCCCTTTGAAATGAAAACTCGTGACATTTTTCTTTTTCGCTTCTCCGTTAAAAAACACAAAATGGACATTTGGGTATTTATCTGCAATATCATAAAAATATTCGCCGTACTCGCTACCGTGTCCAAAAATTAAATTGACGCCTTTTCGATGAAATTGTTTTACCGCCTGTTTCGTGGCCGCTTTCGAGTTCACACCCTCCCGATAAAACACATCGACACGAAATTTCGCTTGAACGCGAAGCAAACCTTTATACCCTTTTGTTCCCCACACTTGATCATCAATCGTATCAGGAACAAGCAGCCCAACTTTTTGTACATTCCCTGATGAAAGCTCAGTCGGAGTGCAGGAAGATAAAAGAAAAATTAGTACAGAAATAAAAAATATATATTGCCTTATCAATATGCAACACTCCTTTTTCCGTTTCATCTCTTATTTTACTTGCTTTCTTTCTCATCGGTAAAGACAAAATCCCCATACGTATGGGGACTATACGTCACTATATTGCTCATAAAAGGAATCAATGGCCTGCGCAAACATATATGTTTTTTCCGGCAAATGATACGAAACCGGAACGTCAAACGCTTGAGCATATGCTCGTGCGTGGATCGTTGATGGATATGGGTTCACCCCTGATACTTGCCAAATTTTCATCGGCACAATCGGGGGACAAAGTGGTGGAAACCATCGCTCAACTTCTTCTTGTCCATATGCTTGTTTTAGTTGGCGCAACAGCCGTTTATAAAAAAATTTATGCTCTTTTTCATATTGCAGCTGTGCCTGTAAAGATAAACAAGGATTTAATAAAGCGATGGCGCGTATTTGGTTCCCCAATTCGTTCATTAATTGCAGGGCGACAAGTGCCCCCATTCCTTCTGCCAACACGTAAATGCGTTCATTTAAAATTTCCGTTTTCAATACGTAATGAATAAGCTGTTTCGCTAGTTTTACGGCTTTTGGACTTCCCCAATTGGCGCCGTACAAATGAGAATAAAAAATCGTATATCCATGTTGTAATAAGTCGTGTAACAACTTGTTTTTCCCAACATGTTGTATCCATAAGCTCGTCTTATCATCAACAAAATGAGATACATCTCCTAAAATAAGTAATGCAAATCCGTTCGGCCGCTCTGGAACATGAATCGCACACCATTGCTCGCTAAATTGGAAAAATCGTTGCTTCTCTGTCATAACCGTCCACCTTAAGCACATCATTGTACAATATATCGTATGCGATTTTCTTTTTCGTGTACTAGGCGTTGTCATTTTTCGTTTTCGCTCATCCATCATTTATGATAAGATAAAAAAAGAGCGTAAAGGAGGGAGTTACATGCGTATTTTTTGGACGTTTTTTTGGACGTTTTTACTAGTGAACATGGTGACATACGTCGTTAGCTCGATGATCGGGGACACGTACCATTTCGCAACAGGCACAACGTTATCAGTCATTGCAACCGTTCTCATTTTGTTGATTGCTCAACTCATTCCAAACGACCCTGTGCATCATTAAAAAAGGATAAACGGCATTTGTCCGTTTATCCTTTTTTTACGACGAATTCATCGCCTTCGATATCGATCGTAACGGTGCTGTAATCTCCAATATGTCCGGCAATGATTTCACGTGCAAGCTTTGTTTCAATATGTTTTTGAATGAATCGTTTTAATGGACGCGCACCATATACAGGATCAAACCCGTGTGTCGCAATGTACGTTTTCGCTTCGTCCGTTAATGTGACTGTCATATGACGTTCCGCTAATCGTTCTTCCAATTGTTTGATAAACTTCTCGACAATGTCTTTTACTTCGCGTACGGTTAACGGTTTAAATAATACAATATCGTCGATGCGGTTTAAAAACTCTGGACGGAAATGCATACGCAATTGTTTCAACACTTGTTCGCGGGCTTCTTCGTTTACCTCGCCATGCGCATCGACCGCTTCTAACAACGTATGCGATCCGATATTTGATGTCATAATGACGACTGTATTTTTAAAGTCGACCGTTCTTCCTTGTGAGTCCGTCATGCGACCGTCATCTAACATCTGCAGTAAAATGTTAAACACTTCTGGATGCGCTTTTTCAATTTCATCAAGCAAAATGACTGCATACGGTTTTCTGCGCACCGCTTCAGTTAGTTGCCCACCTTCTTCGTAGCCAACATATCCTGGAGGCGCTCCAATTAAACGCGACACCGCATGTTTTTCCATATATTCGGACATATCGATACGAATCATTTGTTGTTCACTATCAAAAAGCGCTTCCGCTAATGCCTTCGCCAGTTCTGTTTTTCCGACGCCTGTCGGACCGAGGAAGAGAAATGAACCGATCGGGCGATTCGGATCTTTCATGCCTGCACGCGCGCGTAACACCGCATCACTCACTAGTTCAACGGCTTCGTCTTGTCCGATGACGCGCTCATGTAAAATGTGTGAGAGTCGCAACAATTTTTCTCGTTCGCCTTCCACGAGCTTTGTCATCGGAATGCCCGTCCATTTCGACACAATCGTTGCAATTTCTTCTTCCGTCACTTCTTCACGCAACAATCGCCGCTCTTTTTCGCTTTGTTCGAGTTGTTTTAATTGTTTTTCAAGCTTCGGAATGCGTCCGTGGCGGAGTTCCGCCGCTTTATTTAAATCGTAATTGTTTTCTGCTTCTTCTAACTCGCGCTTTGCTTTTTCTAACTGCTCACGCAACGCGCGCACGTGTTGAATCGCTTCTTTTTCTTTTTCCCATTGCGCTTTCATCGCATTTGCTTTTTCGCGCAAATTTGCCAGCTCTTGCGATAACGCTTGCAAGCGCTGTTTGCTCGCTTCATCTTGTTCTTTTTTGAGCGCTGCTTCTTCAATTTCAAGCTGCATCATTTTTCGCATCACTTCATCTAATTCTGTCGGCATCGAATCAATTTCTGTTCGAATCATGGCGCACGCTTCATCAACTAAATCAATCGCTTTATCAGGTAAAAACCGATCGGAAATGTAACGGTCTGATAATGTCGCTGCTGCCACAAGCGCACCGTCATGGATGTTCACGCCATGATGAATTTCGAATCGCTCTTTTAATCCGCGCAAAATCGAAATCGTATCTTCGACCGTCGGCTCTTCGACGAGCACTTGTTGGAAACGACGTTCAAGCGCGGGGTCTTTTTCAATATATTGACGGTATTCATCAAGCGTCGTCGCCCCGATACAATGCAATTCCCCACGCGCAAGCATCGGCTTTAACATGTTGCCGGCATCCAATGCACCGTCTGTTCGTCCTGCCCCGACGATCGTATGCAGTTCGTCAATAAATAAAATAATGCGCCCTTCACTTTTCTTGATTTCATTTAATACTGCTTTTAACCGTTCCTCAAATTCTCCACGAAACTTCGCACCGGCAATGAGGGCGCTCATATCGAGCGCAAAAATCGTTTTATCTTTTAATCCTTCCGGCACGTCTTTTCGGACGATGCGTTGCGCGAGCCCTTCGACGATCGCTGTTTTACCGACACCAGGCTCACCAATCAACACAGGATTGTTTTTCGTCTTGCGTGATAAAATGCGAATAACACGCCGAATTTCGCTATCGCGACCGATGACCGGATCAATTTTCCCTGCTTTCACTTCTGCCACTAAATCGCGACCGTATTTTTGCAGTGCTTCATATGTAGCTTCTGGATTTGGACTAACCACGCGTTGATTCCCCCTTATTTCCATAATCGTTTGTAATAGCTTCTCTCGGTCAATACTATAACGCGACAAAATCGGTTGCACATCTTTGTCCGCAACGAGGGCAAGCAACAAGTGTTCAACAGATATATATTCATCATTCATTTGTTTCGCTTCTTGTTCTGCGCGCACAAGCCATTGTTGCAAACGACCTGTTACATATATTTTCCCTGCCTCTGAGCTCGCAATGACTTGCGGTTTTTTGTTCAGTTGCTTGTTCCATTCATCCATCAATTGAGAAACGGAAACGCCCATTTTTTCACAAATACGCCGAGCAAGCCCATCCTCTTGCTCAAAAAGCGCGATACATACATGTTCAACATCGACTTCTTGATGTTGCTTTTCCACCGCTAACGATTGAGCTCGCATGAGTGCTTCTTGCACTTTTTCCGTCATTTGTTGCATATTCATCACGTTCACCCCTTTGACTTTGACTTTATTTGACCTTTATCTATTACGTATTATAACGAGAAAGCCACCCTTATGCAAGGATGGCTTACGGCTTCGGAAAGTATGTCCAAATGCGGTTATGATTTGACGTTTCAGGGAAACGATCGCCTGCTTTTAGTTTTAATTTCTTCGGATTTTTTACTTGATCTCCTGTCTCACCAATTTCAATATATATACCGTTGTTTGGCGCTTTTTGCCCCGGGCGAAAATGTCTACTTTGCCCCATCCGTATCCCTCCTCACCGTCTCATCATTTTATAATATGTCCGTTTTGCTTCGTAAACATCATGAGAAATAACGGATGAACATCCAACTGTTACAGCAACGACACGAGTAGCGCTTTTTGTGCATGAAGGCGGTTGCCTGCTTGTTGGAAAATATATGAATGTGTCCCATCAATGATACCTTCCGTCACTTCTTCTCCGCGATGCGCTGGCAAGCAATGTAAAAAAATAAAATCTTGTTTCGCTTGTTGAACGAGCGCTTCATTTACTTGAAACGGGGTGAAAACGCGCATGCGCTCATTCGCTTCCGCTTCTTGCCCCATGCTTGCCCATACGTCTGTGTATACAACATCCGCATTCGCAACGGCTTCGTACGGATCGTTTGTGACAACGATGGTCGCTCCGTTTTCGCTGGCGATATGTTTTGCTTTTTTTACGATCGTTTCTTTCGGTTCATATCCTTTCGGTGAAGCAATGGCACAATCCATGCCTACTTTTGCCGCCGCAAGCATTAACGCATGTGCCATATTGTTTCCATCGCCAATGTAAGCAAGCTTTAACCCTTGTAGCTTACCCTTCACTTCATAAATCGTTAATAAATCAGCAAGCGCTTGACACGGATGATCGTCATCGGTCAACCCATTAATGACCGGAATCGTCGCATAATGAGCGAGCTCTTCTACTTTTTCATGCTCAAATGTGCGAATCATAATCGCATCAACATATTCCGATAATACGCGAGCTGTATCTGCAATCGTTTCTCCCCGCCCAATTTGCAAATCGCGGCTGCTTAAATGGAGCGCATGCCCGCCGAGTTGCACCATTCCCACTTCAAATGAGACACGCGTTCTCGTGGACGGTTTTTCAAAAATCATCGCCAACGTTTTGCCGCTTAGCGGCGTGTACCGTTCGCCGTCTTGTTGCTTTTCTTTTAATTCAAGCGCTAAATGAAGCAAATATTCAATTTCTTCTTTCGAATAATCCGATAATGTTAAAAAATCTTTCCCTTTTAATTGAATCGTTGCTGTCATATTCATTTTCTCACCACTTCACGTAATTTTTTTAACCAATCTTGAATCGAACAAACGGAAAAATGTTTTGTCGACCACGCTTGTAAAAATAAATGTGCGGTTTCTTCCTCCGTCAACACGAGCACATGTCGGGCGAGCGCCTGTTTTCTTCGCCATGCACTTTGTTCATCACGCATGAGGCTTACAAATGCGAGCGCTTCTTTTTTCTCCACCCATCGTTCGAACGGCTCATCTGTCACAATCGTTAGACCGTGGCGCTGCGCTTGTTCAATGAGCGATGTCGCATGTTCTGGCGCATCGACGTATATTTCGCACGCCCCTTTTTTCTTTATGAGGTATGGATAAAATGCTTTTAATGCAGCTTCTTCCACCGTTTTTGCGATGCTAATGCCTTCCCCTGTCGATTTCATTTCCGGTCCAACGAGCGGATCAACACGAGGCAATTTATATGTCGAAAATACCGGATACTTTAAGACAACATATGGGATAGAAACCGATTGTTTGACGTCTTCCGACAAATATTTCCCAAGCAATATGTTTGTCGCAAGTTGAACCATCGGCACACCTGTCGCTTTACTTACAATTGGAACGGTTCGACTGGCGCGGGGATTCACTTCTAATACGTACACTTCCCCGTCTCGTACAATAAACTGAACATTCATTAACCCTTTAAAATGAAGCTTTTTTGTGATGCGTTTCGCATAATCGATCATTTTTTCTTTTTCCTCTTCCGTAAACGATTGGGCAGGCAGCAACGCATAACTATCGCCAGAATGAACGCCCGTTTTTTCGACATGTTCAATGATCGTTGGCACGAACACGTCATATCCGTCGCAAACGGCGTCAAGCTCGCCTTCTTTTGCACGCATATATTCGTCAATTAATACAGGATATACAAGACCTTGCTCGACAAGCTCAGAAAGCTGTTGTTTATCGTAAACGATATGCATTCCACGTCCGCCAATGACGTACGATGGACGAAGTAATAGTGGATATCCAATTTCTTCTACTTTTATTCGTAGTTCTTCCTCATTGTTTGCCATCGTTCCTTTTACGTGTGGAATGTCAAGCGACTGAAGGAGCGCATAAAAACGTTCCCGATCTTCTAACTGATCGATCGTATCGCTATTCATGCCGATGATAGAAACGCCGAACCCTTCGAGCTTATTTGCTAAATTGATGGCCGTTTGACCGCCAAATTGCACGATAACCGCTTCGACGTTTTCGGCCTCTGCGACATTCAATACATCTTCAACGGTAAGCGGCTCAAAATATAAACGATCGGCAACGGTAAAATCGGTGCTCACCGTTTCTGGATTGTTGTTTATTAAAATGGCTTCATAGCCTGCTTGCTGCAGAGCGTACACACAATGAACGGAACTGTAATCAAATTCAACACCTTGCCCGATGCGAATCGGGCCTGAGCCGAGAATAAGCATTTTCGGTTTATCGCTCGTTTGTACTTCGCTTTCACCGAAATATGTCGAGTAGTAATACGATGTTTCTGCTGAAAATTCCGCTGCACACGTATCGACCATTTTATAAGCTGGTACAATGCCGTATGCTTTTCTTTTTTCCCGCACATCTTTTTCGTCCACGTTCCATATATAAGCTAAATACGCATCAGAAAAACCTTTTTCTTTTAGCATTCGAAATGTTTGCTCATCAATCGAATGAAGCGTCGTTTCTTTCGCCTGTTGTTCAAGCGCAATAAGCTGAGCAAAACGCGTTAAAAAATATAAGTCGATTTTCGTCCATTCGTGTATTTGTTCTGTCGCTATACCGCGGCGAAGCAGCTCGAGTATAGCGAAAAAGCGACGATCGTCCCCCATTTTCACGATATCCATTAACGACTTTGTCGGCTGTTTCGCAATTGTTGGTGAATATAAACCGATATGGTCTAACTCAAGTGAATGAAGCGCCTTTTGCAACGCTCGTTCGAAATTGCGGTCAATCGCCATCACTTCTCCTGTCGCTTTCATTTGTGTGCCGAGACGACGATCAGCAAACGGAAATTTATCAAACGGAAAACGCGGAAATTTCACGACGACGTAATCAAGCGCAGGTTCAAAGCTCGCATACGTATGTCCGGTCACTGGATTCACTAGTTCCACAAGCGTATAGCCGACCGCTAATTTCGCTGCCATTCTTGCTATCGGGTAACCTGTCGCTTTCGATGCGAGCGCAGATGATCGGCTCACACGCGGATTCACTTCAATTAAATAATATTTTTTACTTTTCGGATCGAGTGCAAATTGAATGTTACAACCTCCGACAACACCAAGCGCCGAAATAATTTTAATGGCAGCTGAGCGCAACATATGATATTCGACATCCGTCAACGTTTGCGACGGAGCAACGACGATCGAATCACCGGTATGAATGCCAACCGGATCAATATTTTCCATATTACAAATCGTAATGCACGTATTTGTATGATCGCGCATCACTTCATATTCAATTTCTTTAAAACCAGCGACGCTTCGTTCCACTAAACATTGCGTAATCGGACTTTCATGCAACCCTTTCGCCACAATGTCAACGAGTTCATCCATCGTTTTGGCGATTCCGCCACCTGTTCCCCCGAGCGTATACGCTGGGCGAACGATGATTGGAAACCCGATTCGTTTTGCAAATTGCACGGCTTCTTCAACTGTCGTCACAATTTCGCTTTCTGGCACCGGCTCGTTTAATTCATACATTAACGCCCGAAACGCTTCACGGTCTTCGCCACGTTTAATCGATTCGATCGGTGTGCCGAGCAAGCGGACATTATACTTTTGTAAAATACCTTGTTCATGTAAAGCGAACGCTAAATTCAGTCCCGTCTGCCCGCCAAGCGTCGCTAATAGTCCATCGGGTCGCTCTTTTGCGATAATTTTTTCCATGCTTTCTACCGTCAGCGGCTCAAAATATACCGCATCCGCATGCACTTCATCCGTCATAATTGTCGCTGGATTGTTGTTAACTAAAATGACGCGATACCCTTCTTCTTTTAGCGCTAAACACCCTTGCGTTCCTGAATAGTCAAACTCCGCTGCTTGCCCGATGACGATCGGACCAGAACCGATCACAAGAATCGAGCGTAACGTTGTATCTTTAGGCATACACTCTCTCCTTCCTTGCTGCTTTCATCATGTCAACAAATTCAGCAAAAATAAATTGCGTATCGTTTGGTCCAGGATGCGCTTCCGGATGATATTGCACACATAAAATCGGCTTCGTTTCATGGGCGACACCTTCCACCGAACCGTCATTGACGTTAATAAAACGAATGGAAAGCGGCGTATGCGCTAAACTTCCTGCCTTCACCACATAGCCGTGGTTTTGCGAAGTCATAAACACTTTTTTCGTTCTCGCATCATATACCGGCTGATTTGCTCCGCGATGCCCAAACGGCAATTTTTCCGTATCTCCACCATAAGCAAGCGACACGAGCTGATGTCCAAGACAAATCGCCAGCGTTGGGTAACGTTCAATGACCGATAAAATGTTCGGCAAATGATGTGACAGCTGTTTTGGATCCCCCGGTCCGTTTGATAACAACACCCCATCAGGCTCGAGTTGTCCGACCGTTTGTAACGTCGTATTGTACGGAACGACGGTCACGCGACAGCCATGCTCGATTAGCGACTGAACGATTGATTTTTTGTAGCCAAAGTCAAATAAAACAACATGCATATAACCTTCTCCATACATTCGTATGTCCGATGTGCTCACGAGCGGAACAGGTGCTTGTTCCTCCATATGCACGATCGCTTGTCGATTCGTTGAAATGACGGCAGGCATCGCTCCATGTTCACGAATTTGTTTCACAACCGCTCGCGTATCCACGTGAGTGAGAAGCGGAACGTTCCATTTTTGCAAATATTGTTTGAAACTATATGTCGCTTCGTAATGATATCCCGTTTCTTCTGCTTCATAAACGACAACTGCTTTGACATGCGGCTGTTTGCTTTCAAAATCAACTTCGTTAATGCCATAATTTCCGATCAGTGGGTACGTAAAAACGATGATTTGATTTTTATACGACGGATCTGTTAACACTTCTTGATACCCTGTCATCCCTGTAAAAAAAACAACTTCCCCCGCAATATCTCCCGTCCATGCCGTTTCCAATTTTCCGGAAAACATTTTGCCGTTTTGTAAATGTAAATACGCCTCCATGTTCACACCCCAAACGAATGTTTATTAAGTAAAAAGAATTTTTATTCATTTATACGTATAAAAAATCGCGTTCATATGACGTTAACGCTTCTTGTAATATATTTATCGCTTCATCAAGTTCCTCTTTCGTCACGATGAGCGGTGGCAATAAACGAATGACGTTCGATCCCGCTGCTAAAGCGAGCAACCCTTTTTCATGAATATGCGGCAAAATGTTTGCGACTAGTTCGCTACATACGATGCCGATCATTAACCCTAAACCGCGCACATCTTGAACGATATGAACGTCTTTTAATTGCTCGGCTAATTTATTCTTAAAATACATTCCTTTTTCCTTTACTTCTTGTAAAAACGACGGCTGAGTGACAATCTCGAGCGTCGCTTTCGCCGCCGCCATCGCCAAAGCGTTTCCGCCAAACGTTGAGCCGTGCACTCCGACGCTAAACGTTGGTACGACATGTTTCTTTCCGATCATCGCCCCGACAGGAAAGCCGCTCCCTAATCCTTTTGCGACGGTAATGATATCAGGGGAAAGATCGAACTGCTCATAAGCAAACAACGTTCCTGTTCGTCCGATGCCTGTTTGTACTTCGTCAACAATGAACAACGCACCATACATTTGACAAAGCTGCTCGGCTGCCTGCAAAAATGACTTTTCCCCGACAACAACACCGCCTTCGCCTTGCACGACTTCAACCATGACAGCTGCCACCGTTTCATCCATTTCCCGCTCAAGCGCAGCGATATCATTAAACGGCACGTACGTAAACGTCGGCAACAACGGGCCGAATCCATCGTGAATTTTCGCTTGCCCGGTCGCTGTCATCGTCGCAAACGTTCGACCGTGAAACGACTGTTCGCATGTAATGATTTTAGAACGTCCCGTATGTTTGCGTGCAAGCTTGATTGCCGCCTCGTTCGCTTCCGCACCGCTATTGCAAAAAAACACCGCGTCACCAACAGAATGTTGAATAAGAAGGGAAGCAACTTGTTCTTGAATGGGAAGATGAAATAAATTCGATACGTGCCATACTTCGTTTAACTGCGCTTCTAACGCTTGTTGCACAGCAGGATGACGGTGACCAAGATTGCATACCGCAATGCCTGCGACAAAATCAAGATATTGTGTTCCGCCTGTCGCGATCACTTTCGTCCCTTCTGCTTTTGCAATCGTAATCGGAAACCGTTGATACGTTGGAAAAATCATACGTACACCTCTTTCTTTATCATCGTTCCATGCCACGTTCCTTCTTTATAAAATGGAACTTTTCCACTCACAATAGCGACTTCGTTGACTGAGTTGAGCGCATGAACAGCCGCTTTCACTTTCGGAATCATTCCTCCTGAAATCGTTCCATCTGCAATCATCGCTTCAATCATTTGAGCTGTCGCTTCTTTCACAACTTCCCCGTTGTTTAAAATGCCAGCGACGTCTGTGACAAAAACGAGTTTGTCAGCCGAAAGCGCCTGTGCAATCGCCGCTGCTGCGGTATCTGCGTTAATGTTATACGTTTGCCCGCGTTCATCCACGCCGATCGGCGCAATGACGGGCACGTATCCGTGACGCAACAACGTATGCACAATCTTTGCATGAACGTGTACGACTTCCCCTACATAGCCGAGCGTTTGTACGTCGATTGGTTTCGCTTGCAACAAACGATCATCGACACCGGACAAACCGACGGCGCGAATGTCGTTCGCTTGTAACAGCGAGACGAGCGTTTTGTTCACCTTTCCGTTTAATACCATTTCGACAACGTCTAACACGTCTTTTGTCGTTTTTCGTAATCCGTTTACAAATTCAGACGGAATGTTGAGCGCATGTAACAACTGTCCAATATCTGGTCCACCGCCATGCACGATGACAACATCAAGCCCGCTGTTTCTTAGTTGTTGCACGCTCGTAAAAAATGATGGGGATAACTCATGAAGCACGCTGCCCCCGCATTTGATGACAATCACATCCATCCGTTACAGAAAACTTACAAAACTTTATAAATAATCTATTCATTATTTATAA
>NZ_JBTZSY010000051.1:0-15053 GCF_054815885.1 Anoxybacillus sp. TBDG-1 | reverse complement strand
CACTTCCGGTCAGCTCCTTCATCATTTTCTTGGCTTTATTGGCTCTTTTGCCTTGTAATTTTTTATAAATTGTATATAGAGTGTTATGGATTTTCACAAAAACATTTTAACAGTTACTAACCCCTTTATTCGTACGTGTAAAATCCCCGCCCTGTTTTTCGTCCGAGCCAACCAGCTTTCACATATTTGCGCAAAAGCGGACACGGGCGATATTTGTCATCACCAAGCCCATCATGAAGTACTTCCATAATGTATAAGCACGTATCTAAGCCGATAAAGTCCGCTAAGGTGAGCGGTCCCATCGGATGATTCATTCCAAGTTTCATCACTTCGTCAATCGCTTCTTTCGTCGCGACACCTTCGTATAAACAATAAATCGCTTCGTTAATCATCGGCATTAATACACGATTGGAAACAAACCCCGGGAAGTCGTTCACTTCAACCGGTACTTTTCCTAACGTTTTTGTCATTTGTTCGATCGCTTCATACACTTCATCAGCTGTTGCGAGACCGCGAATAATTTCAACGAGCTTCATAATCGGTACCGGATTCATAAAATGCATGCCAATCACTTTTTCTGGTCGTTTCGTTGCTGCGGCAATTTCTGTAATCGGTAGTGAAGACGTATTTGTTGCTAAAATGGCATGCGGAGGGGTGATTTCGTCTAGCTGTGAAAACAACGTTGTTTTCACATCCATATTTTCAACAACTGCTTCGATAACGACATCGACATCGCTTCCATCTCGCAAAGTTGTCGATGTACGAATGCGGCTCATCGCTTCATCGCGCTGTTGTTCGCTTAATGTTCCTTTTTCAACAAATTTATTGATGCTTTTTGCGATATTGTTCAGCCCCCATTGCACTCGCTCTTCATTGACGTCGTTTAAAATGACGTCATATCCCGCTGTGGCGCATACTTGAGCAATCCCTGATCCCATTTGACCAGCACCAACAACCATTACTTTTTTCATCGTCCCATCCCCCATTAATGAACTTCAATCATAATTGCATCGCCTTGACCGCCACCGCTGCAAATCGCTGCAATGCCAAGACCACCGCCACGGCGTTTTAATTCGTGAATGAGCGTAATAACAATGCGCGCCCCGCTTGCCCCGATTGGATGTCCAAGCGCAATAGCGCCGCCGTTCACGTTTACTTTTTCTTCTGGCAAGTCGGCAATTTTCATGCTTGCTAAAGCGACAGCCGCAAACGCTTCGTTAATTTCAAATAAATCAATGTCGTTTACTGTTTTTCCTGTTTTGCGCAACAATTCATTAATGACGATGCCTGGCGTTTTTGGGAAATCTTTTGCCTCGACCGCAATGGCCGTATGAGCAACAATCGTCGCAAGCGGAGTAAGTCCTTCTTTTTGCGCGCGCTCTTCGCTCATTAATACGAGCGCGCAAGCTCCGTCATTTACGCCCGGCGCATTTCCTGCAGTAATGGTGCCCGTTGGGTCAAAAACTGGCGCAAGCTTCGCCAATTTTTCAAGCGATGTATCTTTTCGTGGCGATTCATCAATCGCTACCGTGATCGGCTCTCCTTTTCGTTGCAAGATAGTAACAGGAACGATTTCTTCGGCAAACTTGCCGCTTTCTATCGCTGCAATAGCTAACTGATGACTTCGATACGCCCAGCGATCTTGCTCCTCGCGCGTAATGCCTAACTCTTTCGCCGTTTCGCTTCCGTAAATGCCCATATGCACGCCTGTGAAGCTGCATGTCAATCCGTCATATACCATTAAATCTTTCACCGTCGAATCGCCCATGCGCAGCCCCCAACGTGCTTTCGGTAATATATACGGTGCATTGCTCATCGATTCCATTCCACCTGCAACGATCACATCCACATCCCCAGCACGAATCATTTGATCACCGAGCGTGACGCTGCGCATCCCTGAGGCGCATACTTTATTAATCGTTTCTGTTTTCGTCTCCCACGGAATTCCCGCTTCTCTTGCCGCTTGCCGCGACGGCAGTTGCCCTTGTCCACCTTGCAATACCGTACCAAAAACGACTTCATCGACATCTTCTACACGAACGTTTGCACGCACGAGCGCCTCTTTGATCGCCATGCCTCCAAGCTGTGCGGCGCTCAATGCACTTAAACTTCCTCCGAATTTCCCAAATGGCGTACGTACCCCACTAACAATGACCGTTTTCCCCATGTTTTTCCTCCTCCCCTTCATAAGAAAGCCCTTCCAAAAATATTGAGCGAACGCTCGTTCAATTATGGACGGGCAAAGAAGGCGCACGAAACCGTACACCTTCCTGTTGCTTTCATTATACTGAAAATATCTTAAAAATAAAACTATTTATTTTTTTTAGAATTTTTAATGATCAGGTCCAAATACAGCTTTTTCTAACAGCTCTGCAACATCATACGTGCCGACTTTTTCTTCTACTTCTTTTGCTTTCGTTCCATCCGATAACATCGTTAAACAGTACGGACAGCCAGAGCTGATGACTGTCGGATTCACTTCTAGCGCCTGTTCTGTGCGCGCCACGTTAATGCGCGTACCCGTCGTTTCTTCCATCCACATTAATCCGCCACCAGCACCGCAACACATGCCTGTCTCACGATGGCGCGCCATCTCAACGAGCTTCACGCCTGGAATCGCCTTCAAAATTTGACGTGGTGCATCGTATACGTCGTTATATCTACCTAAATAACATGAATCGTGGAATGTAACGACTTCGTTTACTTCATATTTCGGAACGAGGCGACCTTCTTCCACAAGTTTTGCTAGTAATTCTGTATGGTGATATACTTCTGCTTCAAATCCGAAATCTGGATATTCATTTTTAAATGTGTTATACGCATGTGGATCGATCGTCACAATTTTTTTCACACCTGCTTTTTCGAATTCAGCAATATTTGCTGTTGCTAATTCTTGGAATAAAAATTCATTTCCTAAACGGCGTGGCGTATCACCAGAGTTTTTCTCTTTGTTGCCTAAAATCGCAAACTTCACACCTGCCTCATTTAATAGGCGCGCAAAAGCTAACGCAATTTTTTGGCTTCGATTATCAAACGACCCCATCGAGCCAACCCATAATAAATATTCGAATTCTTCGCCTGCTTTTTGCATTTCTTTCACTGTCGGAATGCGTACATCTTCACGCAACTCGCGCCAGTTTTCTTTTTCTTTTCGGTTCAGCCCCCACGGATTGCCTTGACGTTCGATATTTGTCATCGCGCGCTGTGCATCTGGGTTCAACTTTCCTTCTGTTAATACGAGGTAACGACGCAAATCAATAATTTTGTCGACGTGTTCATTCATGACTGGGCATTGGTCTTCACAGTTGCGGCATGTCGTACATGCCCAAATTTCTTCTTCTGTAATAACATCGCCAATTAAGTTGGGCATTTCGATTGTCGCCGCTTGCTCTTGCATTCCTTGCGCCATGAAAGCAAGTTGATTTCCTTTTGTATTCGCAAACGCAAACGTTGGCACCCAAGGGGCTTTCGATGTAATGGCTGCGCCTTTTTCTGTTAGATGGTCACGCAATTTTAAAATGAGATCCATCGGTGATAACATTTTTCCTGTTCCTGTTGCCGGACACATGTTTGTACAACGCCCGCACTCGACACAGGCATATAAATCGATCAGTTGCGTTTGCTTAAAGTCTTCAATTTTCCCAACGCCAAATGATTCTTGTGTTTCATCTTCAAAGTTGATTTTCTCAAGCTTCGGTCTCGTTAATCGGCTGAAAAAGACGTTCACTGGTCCAGCGATTAAATGCGCATGTTTCGATTGAGGAACATACACTAAAAACGTTAATAAAATCAACAAGTGCACCCACCAAGCGACAAAAAACAATATAGCAGCTCCTGTTTCTCCTACCCAACTAAACGCAAGTGCAATCGCAGAAGCGACAGGTTCGCTCCATGACGTTCCTTCGTTATGCCAAATGCGCCCCATGCCGTTTCCAAACAGTACAGAAAGCATAAGCCCACCGATAAAAATAAGAACAAGTCCCGCTTTGAAATCACGTTTTAAGCGGACAAGCTTTTCAATGTAACGACGATAAAACGCCCATAACACCGCCACTAAAATAAGCAATGTGACAATTTCTTGGAAAAACGTAAACGTTGGATAAAGTGGTCCGAGCGGCAAGTGCGCTCCCGGTACAAGTCCCTTAATGATAAAGTCAATCGCTCCGAACTGAACGAGAATAAAACCGTAAAAAAACATGACATGAATGATACCGCTTTTTTTATCTTTTAACAGCTTTTTTTGCCCAAAAACGTTCACCCATATGTTTTGTAAACGCTCTTTTACTTTTCCATCAAACTCAACTTTTTTCCCTAGTTTAATATACGCAATGCGCGTTTTAACGAGATAGACGAATAAATGAACGGCGTACGCTGTCACAAGCAAAAAAGCAATCCAGTTCAACCAAAGCACAATACTCTTCCCCCTTTGTTGTAAAAATAAAATAAATTTTCTGAACAAACTTACTTTCATTATATAATGAATGAGCATTCAGTCAATATTTTTTCTTATTTTTTATTTTCTTTTTGGGGAAACTACAACAACGAAAGGAGTGAGGGCATGCGCTGGCTCGTAATTGTCATCATTTTATTGTTTCTTCTTTTTCTTGACTACAATTGGGGCAACAAAGTTTCAAAAGCTGCGGCACGGAAAAAAATCGGCGTCGAGCGACAAAGCGATATGACGCTATTTACGACGGGGGAAACGCTGTTCGATGATTACTTTGCAGAGTTAGAGCAAGCGAAACATCATATTCACATTTTATTTTATATCGTACGTAATGATGAAATCGGGCAGCGGTTTTTTTCTTTACTTGAACAAAAAGTAAACGAAGGGGTAGAAGTGCGCCTGCTCGTCGATTGGGTTGGCAGCTTCGGGTTACCGACTTCCCTCCGACAAAAAAGTGGGCAATTTGCTTTTGCGAACCGTCCGATGTTGCCGTTTTTTTTCTACAAATTGAACGAGCGCAATCATCGCAAAATTACGGTCATTGATGGAAAAATCGGCTACTTAGGTGGATTTAATGTCGGAAAAGAATATATCGGTCAAGATCCGAAGTTTGGTCATTGGCGCGACTATCATTTAAAAATCACAGGTGAAGGTGTTCATGATTTACAACAACAATTTCAAGAAGATTGGACGAGGGCAACGGGGCAATCGTTTGGAGACAATGAGCGATATTTTCCGCCTCTTCAAAAAGGGAAGATGAAACATCGCTTTATTCCAACAGACGGAAAATATTTAGAAGAAGAGTTTATTCATCTCATCAAACAAGCAAAACAGGAAATCATCATCGGGACACCATATTTTATTCCGAGTAAAAAAATTATGCATTCCCTTCTTGAAGCGATGACACGAGGCGTTCAACTAACGATTATTGTGCCGATGCAAGCGGATCATCCGTTTGTTAAAGAAGCCGCATATCCGTATTTTCGTCAACTTTTGCGCACAGGGGCGCGTATTTATCAGTTTTATAACGGATTTTACCATACAAAAGTGATCGTCATTGATGATCATTTATGTGATATTGGCACAGCAAATTTTGATCGTCGCAGTTTGTTTATTAACTACGAAATGAATTGTTATATATATGACAAATCGTTCATTCAACATGTGAAACAAACAATCGCCCGCGACATCGACACATCGATGTTGTTGACAGCGGAATATTTTCGTAAGCAATCTTGGTTTCATCGACTAAAAGAAGGAGTTGCGACATGGATGTCTCCGTTATTGTAATGAAAAAGGGTGCCCCGTCATTTGGGGACACCCTCTTTCGTATTACATTTTTTCAGGGGCATGTACACCAACAAGCGCTAAAGCATTTTTCAATGTAACTTGCACCGCTTTCATGAGCGCGAGGCGGGCACGGCTTTTTTCAACGTTCGCTGCATCAAGCACTTTTTCAGCATTGTAAAAACTATGAAGCGCCGATGCCAAATCGAAAATGTAGTTCGTCATCCGATGTGGTGAACGTTTTACGGCTGCCTCTGCCACAGCGGAAGGAAACTCCCCTAGCTTTTTCAATAAGTCAATTTCTTTTTCTGCCAATTCGTATGTGAAAGATAGTTCACCATTATAAGATAGCCCTTGTTCTTCGCCTTGACGAAGCATGCTGCATACGCGCGCATGGGCATATTGTGCATAATATACAGGGTTTTCGTTCGATTGCGACACCGCTAAGTCCATATCGAAATCTAAATGCGTATCCGATGAACGCATCGCAAAGAAATAGCGCGTGGCATCTAATCCGACTTCTTCCATTAAGTCGCGCAACGTAACAGCCTTTCCTGTTCGCTTACTCATGCGCACTTTTTCACCGTTTTGATATAAGCTGACAAGCTGAATAATTTCAACTTCTAATACGTCTGGATCATATCCAAGTGCAGCAATCGCTGCTTTCATGCGCGGAATGTAGCCGTGATGATCCGCGCCCCAAATGTTAATAATTTTTTCAAATCCGCGCTCAAGTTTATCTTGATGGTATGCAATGTCCGGCAATAAATACGTGTACGTTCCATCTTGCTTAATAAGCACGCGGTCTTTGTCGTCACCGAATGTCGTCGAGCGGAACCATGTCGCGCCGTCTTGTTCGTAAATATGTCCTTTTTCACGCAACGTTTCAAGCGCCTTCTCAATTTTCCCGTTATGGTAAAGCGATGTTTCGGAATACCAAACGTCGAATGTGACGCGGAAGTCCGCTAAATCTTTTTTAATTTTATCCATTTCAAACGCTAATCCATATTCACGGAACTGTTGAAGCCGTTCTTGTTCATCGAGCGCGACAAATTTGTCTCCGTGTTGTTCCGCTAACTTTTTCCCTAGTTCAATAATATCTTCACCGAAGTAGCCGTCTTCCGGCATATCTTTATCGATGCCAAGCGCTTGAAAATAACGCGCTTCGACCGACTTGGCTAAATTGGCAATTTGATTGCCAGCATCGTTAATGTAATATTCACGCGTCACGTCAAAGCCTGCTTTTTTCAAAATGTTGCATAACGAATCGCCAACAGCTGCCCCACGCGCATGACCTAAATGTAAACTACCTGTCGGGTTTGCTGAAACAAACTCGACTTGCACTTTTTGACCTTGACCGACATTTGTTTCACCGTATGCGTCCCCTGCTTGTAAAATCGCAGGAACGAGCTCTGTTAAATAACGATTGTCCATGTAAAAATTAATAAATCCTGGTCCAGCAATATCTACTTTTTTAACGAATACCGCTTCACCGTTAAAATGACGAACGATGTCTTCCGCAATCATACGTGGCGCCTTTTTCGCAACGCGCGCTAATTGCATCGCGACATTTGTTGAATAGTCGCCGTGCGCTTTATCTTTCGGCGTCTCTAAAATGACATTTGGAACGTCCGCTTCTGTCGCGACCCCTGAACGAATGACCGCTTCTTTTATTTCTTCTTTTAACTTTTGTTTCATTTGTTCAACAATATTCATCTCTTTGCCTCCTTAAACGAAATCGTCACCGCATGACGACCAACATGTTTCCCTGATAAGTGAAGTATGTAAGAAAAAAACAACTGCCCTTTTTTCGTTTTCTCGTTATACTGATACAATACTTGTTCTGTTTTTGTTTTTATTTCCCAGCGCGCCATCGGACTTTCGTACGTGCCGATCGTTTCCGATTGTTTGCGAAACGTATGGCGCATCGAAATGGCTCCAGAGCGAAGCACGACAACTTCATCATTGGCGATTTTTACGACGTTTTTAATCGTTTCTCCTCCATGCGTCTCTTCAAACGTCACATACGTCGCATCTCCTTTTAAGTAGTATAAACCATTTGCCTCGATGACAACAATTTCTTTTCGCACGCCGTCGCGAATTTCTGTCACTTGCTTTAGTTGTATCGGTATTCCGTTCACCTTCCCCACATCCTCGCTGTTGTTGTGACTGTAGATAAGTATAGAAAAAGAGGGGAATACATGCAATAGCTCGCTACCGAACACAAGAAAATAACAATTGTCCATGTTTGATAAAAAATATATACGATGTTAAAAATATGGTTTACATAAAATTTAAAATGATAAATTGTGGAATATACGGATATACATGTATAGAAAAAAATTTTATAATGAAGATGAAAATTAAAGAAATTTTAGGAGGTCGAATGATGAAAACAAGAATTTTTACAATATCTATGATGTTAGTCATATCGATTGTGACGCTAACTCCTATAATTGTATCGGCAATATCCTCTTCTTATTCTTATAGTGCTGTTTATATAGTTGATGGAAAAGCTAACGGAATATATCACACTTTAAACAAAGGAACAGCTACAATAGATGGTCACGCTTTTTACAATGGTAGCAAAGAAAACTGGGCTGATGGCATCACCCCGCCAGGAGAAACAGTAACTTATTGTCTTTACAGAGAAAAAACAGGGTTTGATACTAGCTACGGGTGTGTGAATCATTATGTATCAAAAAACAATGATAAAAGTAATGTGGCAAAAATAAAAGAATCTTTTCCATCAAAATTAGATTCTGATTCTTCGAGATACTATTTAGTTATAGTAAAAAGCAATAATGGATGGAAAATAGTCGGTAGCGGCAAATTATCTACACCATAGAAACCCTTTAAACTTTTTATTAAAACCATTTCTTCTAAGGTGGTATTTTATGAGAATATATTTCCAAGGATCGCTTTTTGTTATTTTTTTTGCTATAGGTGTTGTATTTATATGGATAAAATTCAGAAAAGAACATATACGATTCTTTTTTTTATCGTCTTTCTTTCTTTATGTATGTTTATTAATTAAATATACACAATTCCCTATCACCTTGTTTTTAGGTGATTCCTTTGAGCAAAACATAGATGAAATAATAAATGTCGTACCTTTTATTAACCTAGATCGCTCACCTATCAATTATATTCTGAATATTTTTATGACCGTTCCTTTTGGGTTCATATTTCCTTTTATAAAAAAAGTAAATTCCAAAGAAAAGATCCTTTGGAGTATCCTTGTTCCTATTGTCATTGAAGGGTTACAGTTACTTCAATTTATTCTAACATCATATTCCGAACGAATTGTAGATATTAATGACATTTTAATGAATACATTCGGTATTTGGATCGGTTACTATTTATATCGTATACTTGTTTTGCTTGTAGAAAATTACTCTAGGATTAATAAAGACATAAAAAGAAGTTCACTCGTCAACTTTATTATTCATCATAATGAGCGATAAACAAAACTACCTAAAAGTAAAAAAGTATTGCCCTTGTTTCCCATAATGAATATGTTACAACTAAAAGAGGGGACAGAACACATGACACTGATGGGGCCTGGAGCTAGACAGTAATCCTCCTAATCGTAAAATTTTATACTTTCTCTACCTATTGAAAAATCCCTGTCGCGCAGACAGGGATTTTCGTCTTTATTTGACCCAACCGAGAAGCATTTCGCGTACAAGCTTGCTTGCTGTGTTGGCTGTTTGTTCAGAATGGTCATACACAGGTGCAACTTCAACTAAATCTGCTCCAACAACGCGCACATTTGAACGAGCGATGGCGTGAATGGCAGCCAATAGTTCTTTCGACGTAATGCCACCTGCATCGACGGTTCCTGTTCCTGGCGCATGCGCTGGATCTAATACGTCAATGTCGATTGTGACATATACCGGACGGCCTGCAAGCGTCGGGAGCACTTCTTTTAACGGCTCAAGCACGTCAAATTTCGCCATATACATGCCGTTTTCTTTTGCCCACTCAAATTCTTCTTTCATTCCAGAACGAATGCCGAAAGAATATACATTTTTCGGTCCAATAAGCTCCGCAATTTTACGGATTGGCGTAGAGTGCGATAACGGCTCGCCTTCGTAATGCTCGCGTAAATCCGCATGAGCATCTATATGAATAATCGCTAAGTCTGGATATTTTTTATACGCGGCTTTCATGACCGGCCAAGATACTAGATGTTCGCCACCAAGACCGAGCGGAAATTTTCCTGCTTCCAATATGCGATCGACAAACTGTTCAATCATGTCTAAACTGCGCTGAGCGTTACCAAACGGTAAAGGAATATCACCTGCATCAAAATATTTCACTTCATCAAGCTCGCGGTCTAAATATGGGCTATATTCTTCAAGCCCAATCGACACTTCGCGAATGCGCGCTGGACCGAAGCGAGAGCCCGGACGGTAGCTCACCGTCCAGTCCATTGGCATTCCGTAAATGACCGCTTGGCTTTCTTCAAAATTTGGATGGCTTTTAATAAATACGTTGCCAGAATACGCTTCATCAAATCGCATTGTTTTCTCTCCTTACTTTACTAAGTCTTCAACAAATTTCGGCAATACGAAGCATGCTTTATGAAGCTGTTTTGTATAGTATTTCGTATCAATATCGTGGAAGCGCTCTTCACTCACTTCAAGCGGATCATATTTTTTCGAACCGAGTGTAAACGTCCACATGCCGCTCGGATATGTTGGAATGTTTGCGATATATAAACGTGTAATTGGGAAAATTTCACGCACATCGCGTTGAACAGTACGAATTAAATCCGCTTTAAACCACGGATTGTCTGTTTGTGCGACAAAAATGCCGTCGTCTTTTAGCGCTTTCGCAATGCCTGCATAAAACCCTTTTGTAAATAAATTAACCGCTGGACCAACAGGCTCTGTTGAGTCAACCATAATGACATCATATTCGTTTTCGCTTTGCGCAATGTGCATAAAGCCGTCGTCTACTTTTACTTCAACGCGTGGGTCGTCCAATTGACCCGCAATTTCCGGTAAATATTTTTTTGAATACTCAATCACTTTTCCGTCAATTTCAACGAGCGTCGCTTTTTTCACGCTCGGATGTTTTAACACTTCGCGAATGACGCCACCGTCTCCACCGCCAACAACAAGAACGTTTTCTGGATTCGGATGCGTAAATAGCGGAACGTGCGCAACCATTTCATGATAGACGAACTCATCTTTTTGCGTTGTCATGACCATTCCGTCTAAAATAAGCATGTTCCCAAACTCTTCTGTTTCGACCATATCGAGCTTTTGGAATTCCGTTTGCTCTGTATGTAAAGTGCGTTTAATTCGTGCTGTAATCCCAAAGTTGTCCGTCTGTTTTTCGGTAAACCAAAGTTCCATATTGAACACCCTTTCGTTAATAATGCACCGCTTATCATGCCCAAAAAATAAAATGCTAAACATGAAAAAGTATAGAGCAATCTAGCAAAATTTCAAGTAAAAATTGCTAGAAAACGTTTAAAAAAATAAAAATGTTTTTATACTAATTTTAAACGTAAAAAATGAGGTGATGGCTATGGAGATGGTCGCCATCGAACGATGGAAACGAACGTTTAAATATATGCGATTATTTCTTTTATTTGCTTTTGTTGGTAGCGTATTATGCACGCTCACGATCGCAGGGCTTATTATATTTGCGAAGTGGCAAGGCCCTCCTCCGTTAGCCGTTCCGCAATCAACGATTTTTTATGCAGAAGACGGAACAAAAATTGGCGAAAATCATTACGGTGGGAAAAGATATTGGATTAAACTATCCGACATGTCCGAACATGCCATTCATGCAACGATTGCAGTAGAAGATCGAAAATTTTTTGACCATTACGGTTTCGATTTGAAACGAATTGCTGGGGCGATCATCGCAGATATTAAAGCAATGGCGAAAGTGCAAGGGGCAAGCACAATTACGCAACAATATGCACGCAATTTATTTTTAAGCTATGAGAAAACATGGTGGCGCAAAATACAAGAAGCGTTATATACGATTCGATTGGAAGCAAACTATGACAAAGAAGACATTTTAGAAGGGTATTTAAACACGATCTATTACGGACATGGCGTATACGGAATTGAGGCAGCTGCCAACTTTTATTTTGGGAAGTCCGCCCGTGAATTGACGGTGGCGGAAGCGGCGATGCTTGCCGGCATTCCGAAAGGACCGAGCTACTATTCTCCGCTTGTCGATATGGAGCGCGCAAAAAAGCGCCAACGCATCGTTTTGCAAGCGATGGTTGAGACGAATGTTTTGTCAAAAGAAGAAGCAAAACAAGCTGCGAACGAGCCGCTTCATTTCTCAAACGGCGAGCAAATGAAAACAAAAACGATTGCCCCATATTTCCAAGACGCCGTTAAACATATGTTAAAAACGGTGCTTGGGCTCGATGAAGAAACGATTGAAATGGGCGGATTGCGCGTATACACAACGCTCGATGTCAACATGCAGACAATCGCAGAGGAAAAAATAAAAGAAACGATTCATTCGCAATCAAACATTCAAGTAGCCCTTGTGGCGATGGAGCCAAAAACAGGAGAAGTTAAAGCGCTTGTCGGGGGGCGCGACTATGAAAAAAGCCCATTCAATCGCGCGACACAAGCGGAACGTCAACCCGGCTCAACGTTTAAGCCGTTTTTATATTATGTCGCCCTCCAACACGGATTTACACCATCGACGCAATTACGTAGTGAACCGACGACATTTACACTTCAAGATGGCTCGACATATACGCCGCGCAACTTTAACAACTACTACGCGAACGATACGATTACGCTTGCCCAAGCCATTGCCCTTTCAGATAACGTATACGCCGTAAAAACGCATTTGTTGCTCGGACAAGAAAAGCTTGTGGGTATTGCAAAACAACTCGGCATGACAAGCAAACTAAAGCAAGTGCCGTCGCTTGCCCTCGGCACATCGCCCGTTAAAGTTATTGATATGGCACGCGCCTACAGCATCATCGCCAACGGTGGAAAAAAAGTCGAGCCTGTATTTATTAAAAAAGTGACAAATTACGAAGGAAAAGTGCTATATGAACAACGGTCAAGCGATGAACAAATACTAGACCCAGCACTTGCTTTTGTGACGACGCACTTAATGACGGGCATGTTTGACCCAACGTTAAACGACTATGCTTCTGTGACAGGGCAATCGATCATTCCGCGCATGACTCGACCGTATGCTGGAAAATCAGGAACGACAAAAACAGATAGCTGGATGATTGGCTTTACGCCGCAGCTCGTCACAGCCGTCTGGACGGGATATGACCGCGATGAAATGATTGATCGCACAGATGAAAAACAATACGCGAAGCATATTTGGGTCAATTTTATGGAAGATAGTTTACGCGCAAGAAAGGTCGCGACATTCGAACCGCCAGAAGGAGTGATTGGCGTATATGTCGATCCTCATAGTGGCAAGCTGGCTACAACGGCTTGTCCGACAAAACGGTTAACTTACTATGTCGTCGGCACCGAACCGACCGACTACTGCAAAGACCACCCAGCTGAAAAGAAAAAGAAGAAAAAACAAAAAGAAAAAGATTCGTGGTTTAAACGGCTGTTCGATTGGTTTTAAACATAAACGCCCAAGCTCATATGCTTGGGCGTTTATGTGTCCTAGTTTTATCATGTGTTACATTTGTACCTTTAGTTTACTCCTTTTCCCACTCAACGACAAGTATAGACCTGTTTTCGTTCACAAAACCGTCACATTTTATCCATGATTTTGAAGTTGTCGTTTTAACTCCTCGCCCGAACGGTCCCACATGTCGCGGTTATGCTGCTGTAAAAATGAAGCTAATACTTCTTTTGACCGCTCATCCATATGGTCAACAATAATATGGCGCTTTAATGATTTGTCCATGCGGTTGACGTGCTCAGGAAGCGATTTATACCCGCGGCGCGCTTCGCGGTCAACCGTCATTTCGCACGCTGTCACCCCCGCATAATACGCCCCTTCTTCCGCCTGATCGACCGTCACCCATACGAGCCAATACGGCTTTCCGTTTGGTACTTCCTCGCGGTTTGGCGTAAATTTAATTCCTTTTTCAACAGAGCTGCGCGCATGCATCGCTCCCATATCAATAAACGCTTCACCTGCTTCAACGTCAATAATAACTGGAGAGACGTTTGATAAACTGAGCACCCCTGTTCCGAACGTTCCGTGCACTTTCGGCTCTTTCTTAATAATGTTAAACATCGGCTTTTTTTTCTCTTCCACGATCGTTCATCCTTTCTTTACAAAATAATTGTTGAAAATATACTTTGTAGCCATTGAGCAACCGCTGGAATAGCGACTTGGAAAATCGGTTGAATCGTATATCGATCTAACGGTGTAAAAATAAGAATTAAAAAAATAAGCGCCCCGTAATTTTCAAATTGCGTCATTTTTGCGCGCACATGCATCGGCGCCAAGTCTTCGACGATACGATATCCATCAAGCGGTGGAAACGGCAATAAGTTAAAAATGAACAATAAAATATTCAGTCCGATATAAATTTCAAAAAACTGATACAATCCATCACGAAACCATATCGGAATAAAATCAAATACACCGATGCGAATCATCGCATACCATAAAGCGAAACCGATAGCCGCAAGCAACAAATTGCTGAGCGGGCCGGCGACAGAAACGAGAACGCCCGCAAGACGCGGGTGACGAAAATAACCGCGATTCACGGGTACCGGACGCGCCCAACCAAATCCGGCAATGAAAATAAGCAACGTCCCTAATATGTCTAAATGAGCGAGCGGCGATAATGTTAGCCTGCCTTGTTGTTTCGCCGTCGGGTCACCAAATTTATACGCTACGTATGCATGCGCAAACTCATGGACAGAAAACGCAATCGCAAGCGCCAACACGACATACGGTATTTCTCGAATTGGATATGCTAAAAATTGGTCCACGTTCCTTCTCCTTTTCAAACTTTTTTCATTTTCTGATTATTATACACGAAAAACGGGTGGAAGCACTACTGACAACGGTCGATGCGTGATATAATAACAGTTGTCGAATAAAGGAGAAAGGGGCGATCGCGATGCCATATGTAACAGTAAAAATGCTTGAAGGTCGCACAGAAGAACAAAAACGGGCGCTCGTGGAAAAAGTAACAGAAGCTGTTGCGGAAACAACAGGTGCACCAAAAGAAAAAATCGTCGTTTTTATTGAAGAAATGTCTAAAAATCATTACGCCATTGGCGGAAAGCGATTAAGCGACGAAAGCTGACAGGGGACTGTCAGCTTTCAAAGTGTTGAAAAAGTAGGACGTCAAGAAAAAGTTCACTTTCCTCGTGAACTT
>NZ_JBTZSY010000050.1:0-16286 GCF_054815885.1 Anoxybacillus sp. TBDG-1 | reverse complement strand
GAAACAAAAGAAGCCCAGCTAAAACAAGTGGCAGAGGTACGGAAGCAAGCAGAAAGCGCCTCGACGGTGAAAGCGATGGAGACGCCAGTGAGGGAGCTTGTTCGTGTATTACCAGCCGAGCAAGCAGAAAAAGTCATGCGTGCATTAAACCAAGCGAAGTTGTTTGAAACGGTTGGACGTAGTGAGGAAGCCCGGCAACAACTCGTGCAAACGTTACGTTCGATTGAACAACAGGTTGCGCCTGAACATGTCAATCGCGCAAACATGATTGCTGATCGCCTCGAGCAGCAAGCGATGACGTTGACAGAAGCGGTTCGTCAGCTACAAGCTGATACTACACTTGCGAAACAACCAAATATGGCTCAAACGCTTCAGCAAGCAACACAAATGTTAGACAAACAACGTCAACAGTTGTTAACTGCCCTTACGACAAAAGAAAGTGAACAACGTGCAACAAATGACGTTCGTGCGATCATCGCCCAAGCGATGAAAACGATGCAAAAGGAGCCAAACGTCAAAGAAGCGCTGCAAATGGCACGGGTGCAACTTGCCCAACATATGGAACCTTCCATTCATGAAGTGTTTGCTCGTGCGGAACAGCTGGCAGATGAAGGTCGCGAAATGGCCGCAAGACAAACGGTCGTCCAAGCGCTGCAACAAGTCGAACGGACGTTGTCAACAAACGATGCATCGTCACCTGCTGATGAGGCGTACGAATTGTTGAGCGCGCTCGGTTTACAGTCAAAAGATATCATTGTTCAAACGGTAACGAAACGAATGGCAGAAGCAGCGAAGCAGTTTCAACAAACGAAGCGCGATATGATGCGAAATTTAGATGCGATTGATCGTCTTATTGCTCAATACAAGCAAGCGGCGCGGCCACAAGCAAATCAGCTGTTAGAAACGACGATTAAACAGCTTGACCAAACGATTTTAAAAAGTGATGCGATGTTGTTTGCGGATATGACGATGGAGAAAAAATTACTGCAAGCCAGTTCGCAATTAGCGGAGGCGAAAAAGCTATTAGATAAAGGACAAACGACAGAAGCGCAAAAAATCGTGAAACAAGTAAAAAGCACGCTCGAACAAATGCAATTTAAGCCATCGGATGTGAAAGTGAAACATTTTGTTGAAGCGCAGTCGCTAAAACAGCAAGCGCCAGAGCGGGCGTTACTGACGCAATGGAACGAGATCGTTCAACCCGAGCCGTCCGCACGCCACATGCTGCAAACAATTCGTCGCCTCGGTTTCATGCATGAAGCGGATGTTGCCAATACGCTCGTGTTTAACGGCGAAAGTGAACAGGCTGAAGAAACGATGAAAGGGCTTCTTATGAAATTAGCACAAACGGGTGGCGAAGCAGCGAAACAAGCTGAACAAGTATTGACGAATATGACAGGGCAACAGCTGCTAAATAAAAACGACCAAGGAAGCGCGATGCAAACGCTCTTTTTCACGATTCCATTGCTGCTGCAAAAAGAAGTGAAAGACGTAAAAGTGTACGTCAATGCGCGAAACGATGGGAAACGAGTTGACTGGGAAAACTGCAGCTTATACTTTTTACTTGAAACAAAAAAGCTCGGGGATGTGGGCGTATTATTAAGCGCAAACGAACGGACGATTTCCGTGACGTTTCGCAACGATCGCGAAGATTTCGCTGAACGTATGCGTCCGCTTATTGAGACTGCCACAGAGCGTCTTGAAGAAATCGGCTACCGCATCGGTAATGTGCAATTTACAACGTTTGCAAAAATTGAAGAAAAGCAGAACGATCCAAAACGCGCAACATGGACGGAGAAAGGATATGATTTTACAATATGATGTACTTTAACCAAAAGCGAAAGCGAGAAATAAACGGTCCATCCGCTGCGGTCATTCGCTATGAACAAGGAGATAAAGCTCCAACCGTCGTCGCCCACGGGCGCGGCTACGTCGCTGAAAAAATTATTGACCTTGCGAAACAAAACGGAGTACCGATTGAACAAGATGCCGCGCTCGTCCAACATTTGCTTGACCTTGACCTCGGTGATACGATTCCACCGCAATTGTATGCAGTTATCGCAGAATTTTTAATTTTAATTGAAAAAATGGAACGAAACTATTAAACAATAAAAAATCGTGACGATAAATAAAGTAGGTGAACGATGAAAGGGAGAGTGAGCGCGTGGAGTTTTTAACTGAAGAAGTGGTGTATAAAAAAACGCCGCAACAATTAACAGCGCTACTTTATGAAGGATTAATTGAAAGTGTAGAACAAGCGATCGCAAGCACAAAAAAGGGCGACTATATCCATGCCAACAAACGACTACAAAAAGCAAACGATATTTTACGTCGTCTTGGCGTCGGTTTGAAGTACGACGCTGGCATTATCGCCCATCAATTAGATGCGCTATACAGCTATATGGCAGAACGTCTTATTGACGCAAACATGAAAAAAGATGTAGAGATTATGCAAGAAGTGCTAACGATCGCCAAAGACATTGCGACCGCCTGGAATGAGGCGTTGAAAAAACAACCGACAACGAATGTCGCAGCGAAAAAAGCAGCGGCATACGAACAATTTATCATGACAGAGTAAAGGAGCGAAAAACATGAGAATCAACCATAACATTCAAGCATTAAACGCTTATCGTAATTTAGCGGTAAACCAATCAAACACATCTAAAAATTTAGAAAAACTTTCTTCCGGTTTACGTATTAACCGCGCCGCAGACGACGCTGCCGGTTTAGCGATCTCTGAGAAAATGCGCTCGCAAATTCGGGGGTTGCAAATGGCCGAGCGCAACGCCCTAGACGCCATCTCACTGATTCAAACGGCGGAGGGAGCGCTGAACGAAGTACACAGCATTTTACAACGTATGCGAGAATTGGCGGTGCAGGCGGCGAATGATACGAATACGGATGAAGATCGCACACATATTCAAAGCGAAATTAATCAATTGGCTGATGAATTAAATCGGATTGGAAATAGCACAGAATTTAACAAAATCACGTTGCTTGACGGCAGCATTCAAAAAACAGATGCGCTTCCTGCGAAATATATAAGCAATCCAGTGAGCGGAAATATCGAGATTCGTAGCGCAGAAACAAAGGCAAAAGTGGAAGGGCAATCTATTTTAACTGCTGTTGATATTCACGGGGATAAAGCTGGATATGTTACAGGTAGTGTGAAATTATCTAATAGTGATTTATCTAGCTCAAATATTACTATTGATAGTACAAATAACGAATTGACATTAGAGCTAGGTGACGGTACATCGGGTACTATTGTTATTGATGTAAGTGGAGGTAACAAAACGTACGATGGAACGTTTGGAAAAGATAGTTCGACTTTATTAAATGACATTAATACAGCTATCCAAGCATCGACTTTAAACGGAAAAGTTTCTGCAAGCATTGATCCTAATGGTTATTTAGTGTTTACTGATTTAACTAAGACAGGTAACGGTAGCTACGTGAAAGTAATGGGGGGGAATGCTGTAGGGACATTAATTGGTACAGCAACAAGAACGGATGGAATCCCGGCTAACCACACCCTTACGTTTGATTTTACGGATGGTGCGGGTGGTAATGACGGTACTGTTACTATTACCCTCACAGATAAGGTCTATAATACAGTAGATGAAATCGTAACAGAAATCAATAGCAAGCTAACATCGTCAGGCTATAATGTTACCGCTCTAAATGACAACGGAAAAATTGTTCTTCAAGCGAATGATGGTGGAGCAGATAGTTCTATCACAAACGTAGGAGGTTCTGCTGCATCCCCGTTATGGTTAGTCAATGCTAAAGAAATTGCTGGATTAGATGTAAATAATCAAATTTCTTTCAAACTCAACGGAAATGAGTACACTGCAACCATCCCTGCTGGAACGTATACAGATCGCAGTGTATTAGCTTTAGCTATTCAAAACGCCATTAATAATGCAACAAATAACGGGGAGCCAGATATGACTGTAAAAGCAGTTGGTGACCTTTTTGTGTTTGAAACGGGAGATGCTGGTGCAAACCAAAAGTTCGAGATTACTTCTCCTCATGTTGATTTAGGATTAACAGCGCGTGAAGAGAAAGGACAAGATGCGTTGAACGTTGATATTAGTCTTCAAATTGGGGCGAATGAAGGACAAAGCTTTACGTTCAGCATTGCTGATATGAGAGCAAAAGCATTAGGACTAACGTATACAGTTTCTGGAGACCGTACGTATACAAATGCAGATGGAAATACTATTTCTGCTAATTATTCTGTTAATACCGTTAAAAACGGAACTACTACTGAGTATGTGATTAATGTTTCCGATGCTAAATCGGCAAGTAAAGCGATTACTGTAATTGATAATGCGGTTAGGTTAGTATCTGCGGAACGGGGCAAAATTGGTGCGATCCAAAACCGCCTTGAACACACGATCAACAACTTAAAAACAGCACACGAAAACTTAACGTCCGCAGAGTCACGCATCCGTGATACAGATATGGCGATGGAGATGACAAACTTCACAAAAAACAACATTTTAAACCAAGCAGCGCAGGCGATGCTTGCGCAATCGAATCAGTTGCCGCAAGGAATTTTACAATTGTTAAAAAGCTAATGGGTAAAAAGGGTAGGTCGATGCGACCTCGCCCTTTTTTTGTAACTGTGGCATAATAAAAATAAAAAGGTGTGAACGTTGATGGAAGTGCAAAAAGTGTCGCGGGCGTCGTTGAACCGTGTGGCGAAAAAAGAGGATGCACCGATGGAATCGGTGTCGTTTACGGAAGTGATGCATAAGAAAAAAAGCGATGTGTTATTTGAACGTTTTCAAACGATGGCGCAAGAAATTGAAGCGCAAGGGAAAAAGTTAGCGGAGTCGCAAACGGTTGAAGATTTAAAAAAATATAAAAAGTTGGTAAAACAATTTTTAGACGATGCGGTAAAAAATAGTTTGCAGCTTGAAGAACAGCGCGGGTTTAGCCGCGGGGGACGGTCGAAAATTTATAAGCTTGTGAAAGAAGTTGACCAAAAGCTCGTTGAACTCACAAACGCTGTATTAGAGAAAGAGAAAAAAGGGATTGATTTGCTTGGGCTTGTCGGTGAAATTCAAGGATTGATTATTAATATATATACGTAAGGGGGATGAGGGAATGCTTGATAACTGCCCGAAATGCGGAAGTTTGTTTGTGCGGACGCAATTTCGTGACGTATGTGATGCATGTTATAAAGAGGAAGAAAAATTGTTTGAAAAAGTGTACGCATTTATTCGAAAACGAGAAAATCGCACGGCAACGATGCCTCAAGTCGTTGATGCGACAGGGGTAGAGGAAGCGCTAATTATTAAATGGATTAAAAAAGGAAGATTACAGCTCGTTCATTTTCCAAACCTCGGTTATCCGTGCGAAAAGTGTGGGGCAACGATTCGCGAAGGACGTTTATGTGCTAAGTGTATCGGCGGCATCCAAAAAGAGATGACAAAAATTCAACAAGAAGAAGAGCGACAAAAACAAGCGAAACGCCAGACGACGTACTTTACACAGCAAAAAAAGAACGACTAAACATTTTTTTCTTTTAGCCGATAATAAACATAGGAGAAGAAGAACGGAAAAAAGTGAGGTGGGAACATGAAAATTCATCGCATTCAACCGATGAATGTCAATCCGTATGAGCGGACGTCGCGTGTTGAAAAACCGACAAAAACGGCGAAAAAGATAGATCAAGTTGAAATTTCAAGCGCTGCGAAAGAATTACAAGAAGCGACAAAGTTTTCTTCGGAACGGTTAGAAAAAGTAGAACGGTTAAAATCAGAAGTGCAGGCGGGCACGTATGAAATCGATGCGCGGGCAATTGCAGAAAGCGTATTGCGCTATTATAAACGGTAATGGAGCGAGCAAACATGATCGATTTGATGCAAAAGTTGCTGACGTTTCATCGAGGTTTATTGCAGCTAGCAGAACAAAAAACAGAAGCGATTAAAAAGAGCGACATTAGTACGTTGCAACAAATGATGACGAAAGAACAAAAATATGTGATGGCCATTCGGCAGCTAGAAAGCGAACGAATGAGCCTTCTTTCACATATGTCTAAAGAGGAACGAACGGTGAGCCGATATGCTGAACAGTTGGAAGAAAAAGAGCGAACAAAGCTACTCCAACTAGCTAATGAATTAAGCGACACGATCGCACGGCTAAAAGCGCAAAATGAACTGAACATGCAGCTGCTGCAACAGTCGCTCCAATTTATTCATTTTACATTAGATTTGATGATACCGAACGAACAAGATGTTACGTATGACCCGAAGCGAGTGGATGAATTACCGTCAAGGTCATCATTTGAAGCGAAAACGTAAGGGGGGTTTTTTTGTGCTTTCGACATTTCATGGGTTAGAAACAGTGCGGCGCGGGATGACTGCCCAACAGCAAGCACTATACGTCACCGGCCATAATATCGCAAACGCCAACACGCCAGGCTATTCGCGCCAGCGCGTCAACTTTGAACAAACGCCTCCGTATCCATTTGCATCGAAAAACCGTCCTGTCATGCCAGGACAAATGGGAACAGGTGTGGAAGGCGGCACGGTGCAACGCATGCGCGAAGAGTTTTTAGACGTCCAATATCGTGGGGAAAATATGAAATACGGCTATTGGAATACGCGTGCAGAAGCGCTGTACAAAATGGAAGAGATTATGAACGAGCCATCAGACGAAGGGCTTGCGAAAACGCTTGACCGCTTTTGGCAAGCGCTGCAAGATTTAGCTGTCAATCCGTCAAATGCTGGTGCTCGCTCGGTCGTTCGTCAGCGCGGCATTGCGGTTGCGGAAACGTTTCATTATTTATCTAGTTCACTCAAATCGATTCGCGATGATTTAAAAAATGAGTTGGATGTCACAGTAAAAGCAGCAAACTCTTTAGCTCGCCAGCTCAATGATATAAACAAACAAATTAGCGAAGTAGAAGTGCATGGCTATTTGCCGAACGATTTATATGATGAGCGCAATCGGCTTTTAGATGAGTTATCGCAATATGTAAATGTGAAAGTTACGCCTGTGTCCAGTGGTGGAAGCTCCTTAAAAATTGCGGAAGGACGTTTTACGGTAGAACTAGTGGATCGAACAGGAAGCACGGTGATTGGCACGCTTGTTGATGGACGATTAGGACAAGTAAATGAGCTTCAACTGAGCTATCAAGACAATGTGACAAAAACAGGGCCGATTGTTGGCTTCTCGCTCGGTAATACAACGTTTTCAACATTTGAACGTTTGAAGGAAAATGGAAAAATAGGTGCGCTTCTTTATTCGTATGGGTATAGGGAAGATGGGGGTACAACGACGAAAGGATTATACCCTGAAATGTTAGGCGATTTAAACGCCATGGCGAAAGCGTTCGCGGATCAGTTCAATGTCGTTCATTCAAGAGGATTTAGTGTGACAGAAATAAAAAGTAATGTCACTACTCCGGGCGCAAAACCATTTTTTACTTACGATCTTAATGATCCAGCTGGAACATTTGATATTGCACAAATCATCAAAGATTCGCTCGACAACATTGCCGCGTCAGCAACAGGTCAAATCGGTGATGGAAGCAATGCCCAAGCGCTAGCTGAAGTGAAAAATGGGATGATGAATATTGCCGGAAACACAACGACCATTCAAAACTTTTATGAAAGTTTAATTGGACAAATGGCAGTCAACGCGCAAGAAGCGAAACGGTTATCTGAAAATAGCGAAGTGCTTCGCCAATCGGTTGATGAACGGCGCATGGCGGTCAGTTCCGTATCGCTTGATGAAGAAATGATGAACATGATGAAATTCCAGCATGCGTATAACGCCTCTGCGCGTATGATTACAATGATCGATCAAATGTTAGATAAAATTATTAATAATATGGGCATCGTCGGAAGGTAGGTGAGTAATCGATGCGCGTGACACAAATGATGTTAGCGAACAATACGCTTCGCAACGTGAGTAAAAGCTATGACAAACTTGGTACGTATCAACAACAACTAGCAACAGGGAAAAAAATTCATCGTCCGTCTGAAGATCCAGTTGTGGCGATGAAAGGGATGCATTACCGTACGAGTTTAACTGAAATTGAGCAGTTTCAACGCAATCTTTCAGAGGCATACACGTGGATGGAAAATTCGGAATCCGCACTGAATCATACGACAAACGTTTTGCAGCGCGCTCGCGAACTCGTTGTACAAGCGAAAAACGGAACGCTCGGTCCTGAAGATCGTCAAGCGATTGCTCGTGAAATCGAACAGTTGAAAAAAGACTTAGTGCAAGTGGCGAACACGAAAGTGGCAGGAAAGTACATTTTCAACGGGACAAAAATCGAACAAGCGCCTGTCACAGACGGCACGCCTCCGACTGTCACGAACAACAACGATGATTTTATGGTTGAAGTAGCAAAAGGGGTTAAATTAAAAATTAATGTCACGCCAAACAATGTGTTTAACCAAGGTTTGTTTAATACGTTGCAGCAAATTGAAAACGAACTAACTAATCCAACAAGCAATTTAGATAACTTGCTTTCTCAATTAGATACACATATAAACGACGTACTCGCAGAGCGTGCAGAGCTCGGTGCGCGCGTCAACCGTTTAGAGCTTGTTGAACAACGTTTGTCCGAGCAACAACTCATCGCCAAACGAATGATTTCTGATAACGAAGATGCGGACATTGAAAAAATTATTACTGAACTAAAGTCGCAAGAAAGCGTACATCGCGCGGCACTCTCTGTCGGTGCGCGCATCATTCAACCGACGCTCGTTGACTTTTTACGTTAAGGGTGAGTTGAAATGAAAATTCCACAATTGACGATGCAAGCGACGTTTCCGCAGCTGTCGATGACGATTGAGCGCGGATATATGCATATGCGTCAGTCGCAAGCAGACATGTCGATCGAGCAGCCGCAGCCGCAAGTGGAGATGAAAACGACGCCTCCTCGCTTGACGATTGATCAAACGGAGGCTCGCGCCGATGTCGATTTGAAACATATTTTTCGCCGCATTGAAGAAGCAGCGCAAGAAGGGTATGCGAGCTGGCTATCATATTTAGAAACGACAGCGATACAAGGCGATGAATTAATGCGCATTGAACAAGGCGGCGACGTGCTTGCGATGCAAGCGCAAGCGAACAGCGAGCGCCCACCTTTTGAGTATAACGTTGGGCTTATTCCACGCCCATTTAGTGTGAAAATCGGCTTCGAACAAGGGCGCATCGATATGAATTGGCAGACGTTTAGTGCTCGCATTCATATCGAACCGCGTCCTGTGCAAATCGACTATAAACCGAACGTTGTGCATATTGACTTAGCGCGTCACAACAACTTGCGCATTGACGTGACCGTATAAATGAGGGATGAAAATGAACATTGAAACGAAATATCACGGAACGGTTCAACTTTCCGACATGGCGATCGTTTCGTTTGAAAACGGGCTACCGGGTTTTGAATATGAAAAACAATTTGCATTGCTGCCGATTCATGACTCACCATTTACGATTTTACAATCGGTGCAAAATAAAGACGTAGCATTTGTCATGATTGAGCCGTTTTCGTATTTCCCAACGTACGAAATCGAATTGGACGATACGACGTGCGACCAATTGAAAATAAAAAAAGAAAACGATGTGGCGCTATACGTCATTTTAACGGTCGCAGAACCGTTTACAAATACAACGGCGAACTTACAAGCGCCTGTCGTCATTAACGTTCACGAACGAATCGGCAAGCAAGTCATTTTAACAAATACACCGTATAAAACAAAACATCGGCTATTTCCAGAAACGGTTGAGGCGAAATAAGGGGGCGAGAACATATGCTTGTATTAACGCGCAAATTAAAAGAAGCGATTCAAATCGGCGATGACATCGAGGTCGTCGTTCTCGCCATCGATGGCGATCAAGTAAAACTTGGCATTCGCGCACCGAAGAACGTTGATGTGCATCGAAAAGAAATATATCTCGCCATTCAACAAGAAAACAATGCCGCATCACTCGCCTCTGCCGCTTCGCTTCAACAACTATCTGATCAATTAAAGAAAGGAGGGAAAAACAAATGAGTGTTAGCATCGGCGGTGTTCACGTCCCTGGCGTTATCGCCCGCATCGTTCAAGACAATAAAGCGATCGCGGAACAAGCATTAAACGAAATTGTTAACAAACATAAAGACGATCCAGCTCGCATCGTTAAAGAAATTCAACAACCGTCGCCGTTTTCACAATTTCTTGACATTAAAGTATAAAATTTTTTTCTCAACCTATTAAACTTTGAAAAAACGAGCCGATAATAAACATGAGAGCAAGAAAGAAGGGCGGCCGACTTCAATCTTGCCAACTAAAATACCACAAGGACGTGGACAAACATTCAAGGAGGAATGAACAATGAGAATTAACCACAACATCGCGGCGTTAAATACGCATCGTCAATTGACTATGGGTACATTAAATGCATCGAAAAATATGGAGAAATTATCTTCAGGTCTTCGCATTAACCGCGCAGGTGATGATGCAGCAGGTTTGGCGATTTCGGAAAAAATGCGCGGACAAATTCGCGGTTTAGAAATGGCAGCGAAAAACTCACAAGATGCGATCTCGTTAATCCAAACAGCTGAAGGTGCATTGAACGAAACACATGCGATCCTTCAACGCATGCGCGAGTTAGCGGTACAAGGTGGTAACGACACTAATACAACTATTGACCGCGATCAAATTCAAAAAGAATTGAACCAATTAATTTCAGAAATTGATCGTATTTCGAACACGACTCAATTTAACACAAAGAACTTGCTCGATGGTTCATTAAATGCGACGTTCCAAGTAGGGGCGAATGATGGACAAATTATTAATTTGCAAATTTCTACAATGAGCTCTGCTGCGTTAACGTTGGATGGAACGAACATCTCTGTTGCAAACAACTCTTTGGCTAGTGCATCAATTAGTAGAATTGACGCAGCAATTAATGCAGTATCGCAAGAGCGCTCTAAACTCGGTGCATTGCAAAACCGCTTAGAGTACACAATTAACAACTTATCTACTTCTGCTGAAAACTTAACAGCAGCAGAATCTCGTATTCGTGACGTAGATTATGCTTTAGCCGCATAAGCGGTGACAAGCACAGTCGTCCTAACTGGAAACGGTTAGGAGTATGACCGGGTGAATTGCTGGAAACCCCTTAGAGCCTTTGACGCCACAACGAAGCTGGAAACGGCAAGCGTGATGGCTTGAAAAGTCAAAGGATTGGGCAACCGAGCAGCCAAGCTCCTGTGACGAAAGTCTGGAGAAGGTTCAACGACTAGGACATACCACCTAAAGCGAGAGCTATGGTGATGAAGTCCGTAGGGTGAGTAGGATGCTCCATCGTCCTATATCATTCGAAGTGCCCGGCCCCTACCTAGCGACAAGCTAGCGGGTGAAGAGATAGTCTAGTCGTTTGTGAAAGCAAATGTTCGCACGATGGCGAAAGAAATGATGGAGTTCACGAAGAACAACATTTTAACGCAAGCAGCACAAGCAATGTTGGCTCAATCCAATCAAATGCCACAAGGAGTTTTGCAGTTACTTCGGTAATTTGATTGGAAGGGCGTCTTAGCTGGAAACGGCTAAGAGGATAACTGGGTGAATTGCTGGGAAGCCCTAAAGCTTTCCTTGCCACAACGAAGCTGGAAACGGCAAGCGTGACGGCGTGAAAAAAGGAAAGATGCTACAATGGGCAATCAGCAGCCAAGCTCCTGTGAGGAAACTCTGGAGAAGGTTCAACGACTAGGACATACCACCTAAGGCGAGTGCTATGGTGATGAAGTCTGTAGGGAATTTCCCGAAGTGCCCAGCCCTTCGCTAGCCAAACGGCTAGAAAGGTGAAGAGATAGTCTACACAACGATCGAAAGACGTTGCGGCATGGCAAGCCAACCAACAACCACAAGGAGTATTACAATTGCTCCGCTAATGAATCAAAAAGAGGCCTTAGGTTTGCTAAGGTCTCTTTTTATGTGCTATGAATAGCGCATAGATGCACAACTTGACTGACTGTTAAACCTGTTGTTTCCCTACAAGCATGGATTTGTTCCATATGTTTTTTGGTTAGTTCAATTTGATAAGGTTTGGTTGTTGTTTTATTTATTTTTAATACCGGGAATTTTTCTGCAAACAATTTTTTGTACGTATGTTCATTCGATAACTTGTTGTGTAAAACAGGAAGTTGTTCTAACATTGCGTGAATATCTTTAGTAGGTCGAGTGATATGGAGTACGTTTGGTAAATAGATAGTTGTCCGTTTTTTGGTAAATTCTTTTGAAATGGAAGGAATAGTGGTTTTCCGTTTCATACTTTCGTGCACATATGGTTTAACTAAGCGTATAAAATAAAAAATTTGCGGTTTATCGTAAAGAGTAAGTCTGTTTTGTTTGTCTAAAGAAAAGTTTAGGCTGTATTTTCGTCTTATTAGCTGAATTAATGTTTCGTTTTCAGCTTTTGTAAATCCATCTGTTGATAAAATAACTTTTTTTACTTGATTATTTTGGATTTTTAAGTGTCCATCATCCTGATACCACCACGCTAAACAAATAGGTGTAAATGAATATGTTAAAAATTCAAATGGAATGGTTTTGCGATCATTTGGATACCATAACTCTTTTAGTTGAAAGACCACTCTTGATTTAAACGATTGGGTATAATATTGCTCAGTAAAACCGTTTTTGATGCGATTGTCTAGGATTTTTCGATATCTCGGTTTTGAAAGAGGAAGATATTTGTTTAATTGTTCGTAACAATAAAAACACCATGCTTTATCGCTAGCACAATGAGCGAAGCGAAATCGTGGATGGCGATTTTTTTCTATACTAATATTTGCATCCCCAAGCAATTTTCCATTAATCATACTTAAGACCTCAATAGGGAGTCCGTGAATATTTTCCATAACGCTCCACCCCATACAAGAACATACGTTCATATTCTAATACAAATATTTTAATTAATCAATTAGCTAAGTATCGGGTATGAATGTGTTGATTGAGAGGTAATTAGGTACAATGTATTTCTTAACAGCAAGTACATATAACTGTTTTAATTTCTATCATCCCTCTTCACATCTTCCCCTTTTTATCCGATATAAATAGTGGATGAATACATGAATGAAGAAAGAAGGAAGAGTGATGAAGCCATTTTTATCGTTATGTATGATCGTAAAGAATGAAGAAAAAGTATTACAACGTTGTTTAGATTCTGTACATGGTATTGTTGATGAAATCGTTATCGTTGATACAGGTTCAACAGATGCAACGAAAGAAATTGCGTTGAAATATACGAATAAAGTATATGATTTTGAATGGACGAATAACTTCGCTGACGCGCGCAACTTTGCCCAGCAACAAGCGACTGGAGAATGGATTCTCGTATTAGATGCCGATGAGTATGTTGAACGTACGAACTTGCAAGAGATGATACAGCAATTAAAACAAACTGATGATAGCGTAGAAGCTTATGACGTGAGTATTTACAACTTTGTAGGTGCGTACGGTGAACGAGTGCTCCAACATCGCCACACGCGCATTTATCGCAACGTGTCATATTTGCGCTACGATCGCGCGATTCATGAACAATTGCGGCATGTAAGCGGAGAGTATGTTGAAGCTAAGACAGGTATTTTAACGATTTATCATACAGGTTATATGCGACATGTGGTGGTAGAAAAGAAAAAGCATGACCGAAATGCGCAATTGATTGAGCGTGAGATGGAGGCAGGAGAGAGCATTGCTTTTGACTATTTTAATTTAGGAAACGAGCATCTTTCAAAAGGAGAAGTCGAACAGGCGTTGCAAGCATTTATTCAAGCCTACCAACATAAAAAAGATATTCGTCTAAGTTGGGTTTCGTATTGTCTTGTGCAAATTATTTTATGTTTGAAGTATTTACAAAGGTTTGAAGATGCTTTACAAGTCATCACGGATGCAGAAAATTTATATAGCGAAACAGCTGATTTTCCATTTTTACGCGGGGAAATTTATTATCTGCAACATCGTTACGATGATGCGATACAACAGCTTGAATATTTGCTTGAACATAAAAGCAAATATCCCCATACGATTAAAACATTTGAATATGTCGAATATGATCCACATATGTTGCTTGGACATATGTACAAGCATAAAGGAAATTTACAAAAAGCAATGTATCACTATTCTAGCGCATTATCTTTCAATCGCAATAGTTACGAGGCATTGTATCATGTGTTGCAGTTGTTAGCACGTGTTCATCGAGAGGAAGAAGTCATTCAGTTTATTGAAAATAAACAATTAGCGAACAATGAGCTATCTATTTTGCTTATTTTGCGCATTGCTGCGGTTTTACATTTAGAAAAAGTAGTGCAATGGTATGCTTCAAAGTTAAATGATAAAACTATTCAACATGGTTTTGAAATAAAAATAAATATATTGCAAAAGCGTTATGAAGAAGCGTTACAACAAATATTAAAAAGCTCCCTATCTCATTTACAAACGTATATTCGCACGGGAAGTTTAGATTTGTATGACTTGTTGGTCGTGGCGTTTAAAACAAATGAACTCGATGTTGTTCGCTTATTACTTCATCTCGTCTCGGAGCAAAAAGAAAAAGAATTTTTATTGTTTATGATGAACGAGTTAGAGAAAGCCTCATCGCATGAATTTTACTTGCTTTTACTTGAGCGAACGATTCAACTGAAAGAGTATGAGTTATTTGAGCAATTTCTTGCTTTAAAAAATACATTTCCTTTGTCTGTTCATATAAAAATTGGGCATTTGTTGCATCGTTATGAATTTATGGACGTGGCCCTTCAACTGTATCGTTCAGTTGATAATATGAATGATTGGGATGCGGAGTCGTTTGTGAATGTGATCGAGGCGTTAGCAGTAAAAAATGAAGCGATGGAAGCGATGCAATATGGACTGTTAGCGATCAGTTTCGGCCATCGCGACTTTCGCTTGTACAAATATGTCATTGAGTTAATGAACATATGTGGAATGAATGAAGAGAAGAAGAAAATTGTTCAACAAGCGAAACGGATGTATCCAGACAGCGAATGGTTAAAGGAGAAAGGAGTTTAGCAACAAAAATGAGAAAGTCAGTTATTGTTAGCGGGGTACGCACACCATTTGGGAAGTTCGGTGGCAGTTTAAGTGCATTTAGCGCAGCACAGCTTGGAGGTATCGCGATCAAAGAGGCGCTCGTGCGCGCAAATGTTCGTGCAGAGGATGTCGACGAAGTTGTCTTTGGGACTGTATTGCAAGGTGGACAAGGGCAACTTCCATCGCGACAAGCAGCGAGAGAAGCAGGAATTCCATGGGAGACGAAAACGGAAACGATTAATAAAGTGTGCGCTTCGGGCATGCGTAGTGTTACACTTGGCGACCAAATCATTCGCGCAGGTGATGCGGATGTCATTGTTGCTGGGGGAATGGAATCGATGAGCAATGCCCCGTATATGTTGCCAAAAGTGCGTTGGGGGTTGCGCATGGGCGATTCAACGGTGAAAGATGTAATGGTCTATGACGGATTGACATGTAGCTTTACAGGTGTGCATATGGGCATTTACGGAAGCGAAACGGCAAAAGAGTTAGACATTACGCGTGAAGAACAAGACCGCTGGGCGTATCGAAGCCATCAATTAGCGATTGCGGCGATCGAGGAGGGCAAGTTTGCAGAAGAAATCGTCCCTGTTACGATTCCGCAACGAAAAGGAGAGCCGATCACAGTAGCGGTCGATGAATCACCACGTAAAGATACATCGCTTGAAAAACTAGCGAAACTTGCACCCGTGTTTGATCCAACGGGCACGATTACAGCAGGAAATGCACCAGGTGTAAATGATGGGGCAGCCGCGCTTGTATTAATGAGCGAAGAGAGAGCACAAAAAGAAGGTTTTACCCCACTTGCGACGATTGTCGCGCATACAGCCGTTGCGGTTGAAGCGAAAGATTTTCCGAAAACGCCGGGTATCGTCATCAATGAATTATTGCGTAAAACAGGAAAAACAGTACATGATATCGACTTGTTTGAAATTAACGAAGCGTTTGCTTCCGTCGCTTTAGCAAGCATGAAAATTGCCGACTTGCCAGAAGAAAAAGTGAACGTCAACGGCGGAGCCATTGCGCTCGGACATCCGATCGGGGCAAGCGGAGCGCGCATTATTATTACGCTCATTCACGAATTAAAGCGTCGCGGTGGCGGTCTTGGCATTGCAGCCATATGTAGCGGTGGCGGTCAAGGCGATGCAATCATGATTGAAGTGAAGGTAGCGTCAAAAAATCTATGAAAAGTCATCACGGGCTACCTTTTGAAGGAAA
>NZ_JBTZSY010000005.1:0-89728 GCF_054815885.1 Anoxybacillus sp. TBDG-1 | reverse complement strand
TATAACCAAAAAAATCGGTCGAGAAAAAAATCTCCCACAAAGTCTTGACTCAAACAAAAACGATCATTTTTTTTCTCTTTTCTTTCGCATATGGTATGATGTCAATGAACGTATACAAAGAGAGGGAAAGTTGATATGGTGTATATTATCGTAGCTTTTGTTGCATTTATGATATACATGTGGATCGAAGCGCATCGTCATCGAGTAGTTTTTCATTCATTATCGTTTTCAACGTTTCCAGAAAGCTTTTCGCGCTTTCGTCTTTTTTTTATTTCAGATATTCATCGTCGACGTATATCCGAAACGTTTGTTGACTCATTAAAAGGAAAAGTTGATCTTGTCATCATCGGCGGCGACTTAACTGAAAAAGGGGTTCCGTTTTCACGTGTCAAACGAAATATTGAATTGTTAAAACAGCTCGGTCCTGTTTATTTTGTTTGGGGAAATAATGACTATGAAGTAGATTACCATGAGTTAGACGCACTACTACTTGAAAGCGGTGTAAAAATATTAGATAATACAGCGGTTACGTTTGAAAGTGAGCAAGGCGATTGCATCGCTTTGCTCGGTGTTGATGATATGAACAAAAAGCGAGATCGTCTTGATATGGCGTTAAGTGACGCAGAGCATACAACGTTTCGCATTCTCGTTAGCCATGATCCACGCATCATTGAAAAAATCATGCCGCAACATGAAATTGATCTCGTTTTAAGTGGACATACGCATGGAGGACAAATTCGTCTTGGACCGTTTGGTTTATATGAAAAAGGATGTTTGCAAAATGTAAATGGAACGATGTTACTTGTTAGCAACGGATATGGGACGACGACGCTCCCACTTCGTTTCGGTGCACGCGCAGAAACGCATCTCATTGAGTTAGAACATAAAAAAAGTTAAGCAAAACCTATACAAATTTTACACGCTCCCTTCATATCCGCTATAATGTTGACAGAATGACGCGAGATATGGAGGATTTTGTATGTCAACACAAGAAGGAAAGTATAATGTGAAGGCAGTCTCAAACATGCTAGGGATTCAACCTGGGACGTTGCGCGCATGGGAGCGCCGTTATCAAATTATCGCCCCACCGCGCAATGAAGCGGGACATCGTCTATATACAGAAGAACAAGTACAAATATTAAAATGGCTCGTTGATAAAGTCAATCAAGGGTTTACAATTAGCCAAGCCATTTCGCTGTTAGAACAGCGACCGTCAGAAGTGCATATACAAGCAGAAGATCATGTCACTGCGCTTCGCGAACGGCTATTGCAAGCCCTTTTATCATTTGAAGAATGGATAGCACATGAATTGCTAAATGAGGCGTTCAGTTTATATACGGTTGAAAAGGTTGCACTTGACATATTAAGTCCACTTCTTGTGAGGATCGGGGACTTATGGGAAAATGAAAAAATTACGAGCGCGCATGAACATTTCGCTTCCGCCTTTTTACGGTCACGACTTGGTATGGCGTTTTCTATGATTCCCGTCAATCGCTTGCTTCCAAAAACGATTTCTGTTTGCGGACCAAATGAATGGCATGAACTCGGATTACTTATTTTTACTTTATATTTGCGCAGAAGAGGCTATGAAACAATTTATTTAGGAGCAAGTATTGATCAACAAGATTTACCGATTGTCATTCATGAAGTGAAGCCATCTTATATTTTTTTATCGTGCACATTGAGCCAAAATGTACGAGCGACACTACAACTTGTCGATCAATTGAAACAAACATATCCACATATTCGTATTGGAATCGGTGGACGGGCGTTTGATGAAGTTGATGAACAAATAAAAAGCAAGTATCGTGATCATCTTCTCGGACAGTCAAAAGAGCAATGGGATGAATGGTTAAAATCGAATGAAAAATACTTGTCTAAAAGGGAGAAAACGATGTAAACTCATTAGTAATATGACGAACATTTTTACACGTTCGTCATATGCTAACAGTAAAGTCTGTGTAGGTAAGGAGGGATGTTTATGCGGCTTGAACGCTTAAACTACAATAAAATTAAAATATTCCTCACATTTGATGATCTAGTCGAGCGCGGTTTAACGAAAGAAGATTTATGGAAAGATACGTTTAAAGTGCATGAACTATTTCGTGATATGATTGAGGAAGCAAGTGAGGAGCTCGGCTTTGAAATTAACGGGTCGGTCGCTGTCGAAGTGTACTCTTTACCGGCACAGGGCATGGTCGTGATTGTAACGAGCGAAGGTGAAATGACAGATGAGGAAGACGAGTTTAGCGACGATTATATTGAGATGCAAGTCACGCTAGATGAAAGCGATGATATATTTTTTGAATTTCAAACGTTTGAAGATGTCATTCAATTAGCAACGCGTCTTTATTCGCTCGGTTGTCATGGCGGCTCGCTTTACGGTTATGAAGGACGATTTTATTTACATTTTGCTGAATCCGTTATCCCGACAGATGACTTTGTTGCTATTTTGGCTGAATACGGTAGCCCATCCACATTAACGATGTATCGTGTCGAAGAGTACGGCAAAAAATTGATCGCCAACGAAGCGGTCGCCCAACTATATAAATACTTTGTACAAAAATAACCTTCGCCCGTGCGCGAAGGTTATTTTTAAAACGGATAAGGTGGCTCACTTTCTTTTGACCATGCACGTATAAAGTATTCACGATTTTGAAACTTATGAAACGAGTTATGATGAACAGTCGGGAATACGCGCTCGACAGATAAATGTTGCGTGCGGTGCGCAAGTAAAGCTTCGCGCACTTTTTTTGCTTCTTCATCTGTAAACGTAAAGACGATATCAATGTTTTCAATTGGGTCACCGTAACGGTCAGGACGACCAACGACAGTCACGTAATACAGCTGTTCGACAATATGATCCATTGATGTTACTGCTTGATAGGTGGCTCGTTGAATCGCTTGATGGTCTCGATGTCCAGAAATACCATGTGGCGGAAAAGTCACGACAACGGTCGGTTTATATTGTTTAATCATGAGACGAATCGAATCAACAAGTTGCTTCTCATATTCAGGTAACTTTCCATCAGGATATGTATCGGTAACGACGTGATCAACACCTAAAATAGTCGTCGCTTGTTGTAATTCTTTTTTACGCACATGAGGGAGCTGTTCTTTTGTACAAACTGGCGGATTTCCGCATTTTCCTGCATCGCCAAGCGTCGCGCTATATACGATCGTTTCGACATCCTCACGCTTCGCTAATGAGGCAAGCAATCCTCCAACCGTAAACGTCTCATCATCAGGATGTGCAAAACAAAATAAAATTCGTTTTTTCATCTTTTTCGCCCCTTTCTATCGTATGTTCATTATATCGCTTTCATATTGTGATGTGAATGATCGTTTTTTTTTTGAAAACGATTACAAAAAATCAATAAAAACTTCTTTGCATATGCGCATAGAAGGTGTATACTATGACATGAAAGGCGGACAATATTTTACAAAAGGTTATGGGAGGTTTACAAATGGTAGCCGAAAAGCATACCAACGAAGAAAAACATGATGTCCTACGAGCAACGCAAATTGTCATACATAGAGCACTTGAAAAGCTCGGATATCCTGAAGAGGTGTATGAGCTGTTGAAAGAGCCGTTGCGCATGTTAACGGTGAAAATTCCGGTGCGCATGGATGATGGCTCAGTAAAAGTGTTTACTGGCTACCGTGCACAGCATAACGATGCGGTCGGTCCAACTAAAGGGGGTATTCGCTTTCACCCGAATGTGACAGAACGAGAAGTGAAAGCACTTTCTATTTGGATGAGTTTAAAATGTGGGATTGTTGATTTACCGTACGGCGGTGGAAAAGGTGGAATTGTATGCGATCCGCGTACGATGTCATTCCGTGAGTTAGAGCGACTAAGTCGCGGTTACGTTCGCGCCATTAGCCAAATTGTCGGTCCAACGAAAGATATTCCTGCGCCTGATGTGTTTACAAATTCACAAATTATGGCGTGGATGATGGATGAATATAGCCGAATTGACGAATTTAACTCCCCGGGATTCATTACAGGAAAACCGCTTGTACTCGGTGGTTCACACGGTCGTGAAACAGCAACAGCTAAAGGCGTTACAATTTGTATTCGTGAAGCGGCTAAAAAGCGCGGCATCGACTTAAAAGGCGCGCGTGTTGTTGTGCAAGGATTCGGTAACGCGGGAAGTTATTTGGCGAAGTTTATGCATGATGCTGGAGCGAAAGTCATTGGCATTTCTGATGCATACGGCGGTTTATACGATCCAAATGGTCTTGATATTGATTACTTATTAGATCGTCGCGACAGCTTTGGTACGGTAACGAAACTGTTTAAAAATACAATTACAAATAAAGAGTTGCTTGAATTAGAGTGTGATATTTTAGTACCAGCTGCCATTGAAAATCAAATTACAGAAGAAAATGCGCACAACATTAAAGCGAAAATCGTTGTCGAAGCGGCAAACGGTCCGACAACATTAGAGGCGACAGAAATTTTAACGGAGCGTGGCATTTTAATCGTTCCTGACGTGCTAGCAAGTGCTGGTGGTGTAACGGTCTCTTACTTTGAATGGGTGCAAAACAATCAAGGCTATTACTGGACAGAAGAAGAAGTGGAAGAAAAACTTGAAAAAGTAATGGTGAAAGCGTTTAATAACGTATATGAGACGGCTCAAACACGTCGCGTCGATATGCGCTTAGCAGCTTATATGGTCGGTGTGCGTAAAATGGCGGAAGCGTGCCGTTTCCGTGGTTGGATTTAATATTTGCACGAACACAGAAAATCTCCTATCATTGTATGATAGGAGATTTTTTGTTGAGGTGAGCGTCAAGTGAAAAAAGAACAAATGATTATTGTCGGTGGAGGACCGTGTGGATTAGCAGCTGCGATTGCTTTGCAAAACGCAAACTTTTCACCGCTTGTCATCGAAAAAGGAAATATCGTCAATTCAATATATCATTATCCGACACATCAAACATTTTTTAGTTCGAGCGATCGTTTAGAAATTGGTGGTGTACCGTTTATTACAGAAAATCGCAAGCCGAAGCGTAATCAAGCTCTTGCTTATTACCGGGAAGTTGTGACGCGGAAAAATATTCGTGTCCATTCGTTTGAAAAAGTAGAGCGCGTGACGAAACAAGCGAATGGGGCATTCATTGTGGAGACAAGTAAAGATACGTACGAAGCGACATACGTCATTATTGCAACAGGGTACTATGACAACCCAAACTATATGAACGTGCCTGGGGAACATTTGCCGAAAGTGACGCATTACTTTAAAGAAGCACACCCTTATTACAATACAGATTGTGTCGTCATTGGTGGAAAAAACTCAAGTGTTGATACAGCGCTAGAACTTGTAAAAGCGGAGGCGCGCGTCACCGTTTTATATCGCGGTTCACAATATTCTTCCAGCATTAAACCGTGGATTTTACCTGAGTTTGACTCGCTTGTTCGCCAAGGAATTATTACGATGGAATTCAATGCTCATGTGAAAGAAATTACAGAAGATGCGGTCATTTATACAGTAAATGGTGAAGAAAAGAAAATAAAAAACGATTTCGTTTTTGCGATGACGGGATATCATCCTGACCATGACTTCTTGAAGAAAATGGGTGTTAACATTGATGCTGAGACAGGACGGCCAATGTATAATCTAGAAACGATGGAAACAAATGTAGAAGGTATTTTTATTGCTGGAGTTATTGCGGCTGGAAATAACGCCAATGAAATTTTTATTGAAAACGGTCGTTTCCATGGCGACTTAATTGCTGCATGTATTGCTAAAAGGGAGAAAAAAGTGTCCGAGTAATGCTCGGGCATTTTTTTTGTTGTTTTATATTGTTAACTATAATAAAATAAAAGTTAACAAATAAAAGGGAGAGGAACAGTATGAAAGGTTTTTTCATTACAGGGACAGACACAGATGTCGGAAAAACATTTGTTACTGCTTGCATGCTGCAAACCCTTATTAACAAACGTATACGTGCAACGGCTTATAAACCTATTCAAAGCGGAGCACAATGGCGAGATGGAAAATGGGTTGCACCTGATGTGGACACGTATCGAAAAGTGATCAATGTGACTGATGAAGATGGATGTACATATTTACTGAAAACTCCTTGCTCGCCACATCTCGCTGCAAAAATGGATGGGGTCACAATAGAACCAGATCGTATTTTGCTACATATGAGAAGGCTACAACAAACGTATGATTTCGTACTTGTCGAAGGCGCAGGGGGAATTGCTGTTCCGCTCGTTGACGAATCGTTTCTTGTTGCTCATTTAGCTCAGTTGTTATCTCTTCCGCTCATTATTGTTGCTCGGGCGAGTGTCGGGACGATTAACCATACGGTGTTAACCGTACAATATGCGAAATCATTTGGTTTACAAATAGCTGGCATTATCATGAACGGCTTTGCTACACCAAAAAATGAAATTGAACAAGAGAACATACGGATGATTGAAGCGATGACACATATCCCGGTCATTGCCGAAATTTCGCATATGACGAACTTTTTACGTGGTGAAATTGTATGGAGAAAGGAATGGTGGCAATGAACGAGTGGATTGAAAAAAGTAAAACATATTTATGGTTGCCATTTACACAAATGAAAGATTATGAACAACATCCACTCGTCATTGAAAGCGGCGAAGGTATTTTTTTGACGGATGTGAACGGAAAAACATATTATGACGGATATTCATCCCTTTGGTTAAACGTTCATGGCCATCGAAAAAAAGAAATTGACGATGCAATTCGGGCTCAAATGGAACGAATTTCCCATTCGACGCTTTTAGGTGCAGCGAATGTTCCTGCTATTGCATTAGCCGAAAAATTAATTGAATGGACGCCAAGTCATTTAACGCGCGTGTTTTATTCGGATAGTGGAGCAGAAGCTGTAGAAATTGCGCTAAAAATCGCTTTTCAATATTGGCGGAATATCGGAGAAGATAAAAAACGAAAATTTGTCACGTTGACAAACGGCTATCACGGAGATACAGTCGGCGCCATTAGCGTTGGAGCCATCGACATTTTTCATACCGTATATGAACCGCTTATGTTTACGAGCTATAAAGCACCATTTCCGCTCATCTATCGTCATCCAAGCAACGATCCAAACGTTGTGCGTGATGAAGCGTTAGAGGCGTTACAAAAAATATTTGCCGAACATCATGAAGAAATTGCAGCTATGATTGTCGAAGGGATGATTCAAGGAGCGGGGGGCATGCATGTAATGCCAACAGGATATTTAAAAGGAGTAGAGCAATTATGTCGAAAATATAACATTTTATTGATTGTCGATGAAGTAGCCACGGGCTTTGGACGGACAGGAAAACGATTTGCGATCGAGCATGAAAATGTGAAACCTGATATTATGACGGTTGCAAAAGGTATTACTGGCGGTTATTTGCCAATTGCTGCTACATTGACGACGGAAACGATTTATGAAGCGTTTTATGGCGATTATACAGAGTTGAAAACGTTTTTCCACGGACATTCTTATACAGGAAACCAGCTCGGTTGTGCAGCTGCTTTAGCGAACATAGAAATTTTTGAGCGTGAGCGACTGATAGAACAAGTAGAAAAAAAGGCGGCGTTTGTTGCCGAACAACTTGCATCGTTTACTGAGCTCGCTCATGTTGGTGATGTGCGCCAGCTTGGGCTCATGTGCGGCATCGAACTCGTGCGTGATCGTCATACACACGAACCGTATCCATGGACCGAACGCATCGGATATAAAACTACGCTAACGATGAGAGAAAAAGGGATGCTAACACGTCCGCTTGGGGATGTCATCGTCTTTATGCCACCGTTAGCTAGTACATTTGAACAACTAGAAGTGATGATCACTATTATGCGTGACGCTATCATCGAAACGACAGAAAAAAGGGGCTGATTGCTAGCCCCTTATATTTCGCCATATATAGGTTCAGGATTTTGAAGTTTTTCTACTTTTTCTTCCATTCCATTTTGTGCATTAATGAAAATGCGGTATGTGTCGTCTCCGAGCGTTCCTAAAAATTCATAGCAAAGCACTTCTTGATTTACATTGTTCATAATAATCGCTTTTCTTTCTTCCATAATGGTGACGTTTGGATTCATTTTTTTGCGTGCTTGTTCAATCGAAATCGCTGGTTTTGGAATGGTTCGTTCACGCTTTGACGATAAGTAGTCGCGGGCAGAAAAGCCAATAATGTTTCCATCATCTAGTGCGATTTTCATTTTAATCGATTCAGGGTAAATACGAACACCGTTTTGTGCTGTAACGAACGTGAGCACAGCGACATGATCATACTGCGTGCTTTCGTACAGTTCGAAGTTGTTAAATTTATGTTGTTTTAAAAAGTGAAGCCCGCGTATCGTTGCGTCATTTAAACTGATGTTTTGCTTGTTAACAGGGCGATTTTCAATAACCCAAATCGGATATCCTCCTTTTTCGGTAATATCCATATACGTCTCACTCTTTGTTTTTGGATTTTTAATCGTTACACTATAAAACGCGTCATTTGCCCCTTCTCCGCTATGAACAACTTGTATTTCCACATTCCCTTTTAACCCGAGAAATGTTTTTGCAATTTGTTTTGCTTCTTCTTTTGTAATCTTTTTTCCGGAAATATGTTCAAACCCTTTCGCTCGCTTCTCAACACTTGTAAACGAAGGACCGAAATCGGTTTCATTATAAGATTGAACGTTTTTTTCTACCGTTTTAAACCCATCAATAATTGTGTTGTCGTTTGGACGGTTGTTTGTCGCGAGTGCCAACTCAACATCCATCCACCGCAAGTTGTTTTCTAATACGAGATGTTGCACGTTTCGCAACTCTTGTTGAATATCAGCAGACTTTTTATATAGTTGTTGTAATGTTTTATATTCTTCATTATTTAACGGTTGTTTGTCTAAATCCCGAATCGCCGCACGGTAGCTAAATGAACCGATATTAGACAAAAACTCTTCAGTTTTATTAAAAGGTAAAAGAGAAAGAGGGAGCTGTCCAACAGTTGCGTGCGCTTCAGAGGCAAGACGCCATACTTCCGCAAGCGCAGGTGACAGCGATTGACGGGAGTTCATGGCAAGCGTTGTTCCAATTTGGTCGTGAAGCAAGTCGATTTGATACGTTAAATCGTGAAATGCACGTTGATAGTTGTTTTCCGCATGAATCAAAATCGCATTTTTTTGTTGGTGTTCCCGATAACCCCAATATGCTGTGCCAGCAATGCCAATCGATAGAGCGGCAATGAGTAAAATTCGTAGCAAAAAACTCCCCTCCTATTTACAAAAAATATGTTTTCCAATTTGTTTAATTTGTGGACGACTCCAAATCCATCCGTTTGTCGCTGTGTTTGGATTGAAATAATATAGCGCTCCACTAGATGGATCCCATCCGTTTAACGCATCAAGTACCGCCTTGCGGGACGTTTCATTTGGAGTGAGCCAAATTTGTCCGTCCGCGACAGCTGTAAACGCTCCTGGTTCAAAAATGACGCCAGCTACTGTGTTTGGAAACGAAGGACTATTGATACGATTTAAAATGACTGCTGCAACAGCGACTTGACCGATATACGGTTCACCCCGCGCTTCACCATGCACAGCGTTCGCCATCAGTTGTATATCATTTTGAGAAAAGCCGTTTGGTACATTTACCGCAGCCGTTTTTACACGTTTTGCAGCTGTTTGCTGGGGACTTGTAGTTTTGCTGGCTTGTTTATTTGTTGTTCTTGTCGCAGTTGCTTGATTTTTGGCTTTCGTTTGACGTACCTTGACTTGTTTGCTTAACGGAACGCCGCCGTAATGAGTAAACGTATTTCCTTTTCGTAAATTGTTATAAACAAATGACTTGTAATATTTTGAAGCGCGTACGAGTTTTTGTTTCGTTGTTTCTCCTGCTAGCCCATCGACAGGCAACTTAAATTTGTATTGAAAGTTGCGTAACGCCCAATATGTCCGCCAACCAAATACTCCATCAATTTTCCCTCTATAAAAGCCGAGATATTGCAATCTTGCTTGTAGTTCAATGACATCATCACCGACAGCTCCGCGTTGAATGACTTGTTTAGAAAATGCATGCGCCTGCGATGTATAACTAAACGAAAAAATCAAAAATAAACAAATGAACCATTTGCGCATTGTGACTCCTCCCTTGATGTGTAAACAATACCTTTTAACGCTATTTTTTGTCACAATGACGTTTTTATACATGGGAAAAGCAAAATGACATAATAAAAAGCCAAGCGTTACGCCTGGCTTGATGATCGTGCGATCTCTATCGTCAGTCCTTTTGCAAGTTTGACTTTTCGTAAAGCGAGCCACCATAAAAAAATCATAAATGGAAGCATGTAGTATATCCAACGTTCTTGTGTTAATAATATATAGTCATATATGCCATGAAATAAAAATGGGAGAAGGAAAGAAAACCATATATAATTTTTTTGTTTTTTAGGCGACCCAAATTTTGCTTTTCCTAAATAAAAACCCATAATAACACCAAACAATGCATGGCTTGACACAGGTAAAAGCGCGCGAGTAACTGCAAATTCTACCCCATTTGCAAATAAATATAAAATATTTTCAAGCGTAGCGAACCCGAGTGATACACTTACTCCATAAACAATGCCATCATACGGTTCGTTAAATTCCCGATGATCATAAATGGCATAGTAAAAAACAAACCATTTGAAAAACTCTTCCAGTAAGCCCGTTGATAAAAACGCTTCAACAAAAGGATTCGGCAACATATGTTCCACTTTTAATACGTGTTGAATAAACATAAGCGGAAATACTAAAAATGCCCCATATAAAAACATGCGCAAAACGAGTGATAACGGTTCGGTTTCGTATTCGTCTTTCAAATAAAAATAACTGAGCAACGCTAGCCCGGGAGCAATGCCCGCAGAAATGATAGCCCACATAAATTCTTCCTCGTTCCCAATTCTTTTCTTTTCATTTTGATGGTATCATGTTATTGTCAAATTGAAAATGCTATGAGGTGTATTTTTCATATACTAAATGGAAAGACGGAAATGTTTTTAGCGAGGGGGATTTACACATTGATTAAAATTGGGGTACCGTTAACGCTTGAACCAAAATATAGCGAACAAATGGAGAAGTATAAGTGTAAAGTAGCTGAAATAGAAGAAGAAAAAATTTACATTGATTACCCAATTGATATGAGCACAAATCGCACAGCCTTTTTGCTAGATGGAACGCAACTAAAAGTCAGTTTTGTCGGGGAGGATGAAGCCGTTTATGCGTTTGAATCGGAAGTGCTAGGAAGAACAAAACGGAATATTCCACTTCTCATTTTATCATACCCTGGGGACAATCAACTTCTGCGCATTCAACGTCGTCAGTTCGTACGTGTTGAATCGGTTGTAGACGTTGCTGTTCATCCTCTCAATGATGAGTTTGCCCCATTTACGACAGTGACAAGCGACATAAGTGCAGGGGGAGCAGCGATTGTATTGCCACATCGCGAAACAGGGTTAAAACATGGAATGACAATTGAAATTTGGCTCGTGCTCCATATGCGTTCGGGAGATTATCTTTATTTACGTTTTCGTGCACGCGTTGTTCGTATATTTGAAGAAAACGTTCTGAAAGCATCTTTGCAATTTTTAGAAGTGAGTGATGTTGATCGTCTCACACTAATTCGTTACAGCTTTGAAAAACAGCTTGAGTTAAGAAAAAAAGAGCAGTTTGATGCATAAATCGATACGTTCTCTCCCACAATAAAAATAAAAATGACAGAGAGGGAGAAGCGAATGAAGACAGTGGAGAGAATGTTATGGAAGCTAGCAATCATTCAATTTATTTTTTTGCTTATCGCTCAGTTTGTCGTCTCTCATTCGTCAATTGCGCCATATGTTGTAAAAGTCGTTCATTACGAAGGTGTCATGAAAAATTCCATATTAAAAACGATTGAAACATTCGACCAACGATAAGCGGTATGGTACAATATAAGAAGCAGGGGTGCTCCTGCTTTTTTGTTGAAAACAAACTGATTCACAGGAGGCATTATGGAAAAGAAACTTTCGATCGCGATTGACGGGCCGGCGGCTGCTGGTAAAAGTACGGTCGCGAAACGATTAGCAGAAGCATTATCTTACGTTTATATTGATACAGGAGCGATGTATCGCGCCTTAACATATTGTGCTCTTCAGCGCGGAGTAGACGTTCATAACGAAAAACAATTAATGAATGTACTTCATGATACATATATTGAATTAAAGCCGTCGCCAAGTGGACAGCTTGTGTTTGTGAACGGTGAAGATGTGACCGAAGCTATTCGAACGAATGATGTCACAAACAACGTATCGTATGTAGCGAAACATCCAGCTGTGCGCGAAGAAATGGTCAAACGTCAGCGGGAGTTAGGGCAACATGGTGGCGTGGTCATGGATGGTCGCGATATCGGTACGCACGTGTTGCCACACGCTGAAGTGAAAATTTTTTTGCTTGCTTCTGTTGAAGAGCGAGCTAGACGGCGACATGAAGAAAATGTAAAAAGACGTATTCCTTCTGATTTCGAACAACTAAAAGAAGAAATTGCTCGGCGTGATCAAATTGATTCTGAACGTGCGGTCGCTCCGTTAAAAAAAGCGGAAGACGCCATTGAAATTGATACGACATCGTTATCGATTGATGAAGTGGTCGATCGCATTATGCGCATCGTTCAAGAAAGGGTGGAGGGGTAGTGAGTTTTTACACGTTTGCCCGCACAGTTGTAAAACAAGTGCTTACCCCGCTTTACCGTATTGAAGTGAGTGGGGTAGAGCATATTCCAAAAGAAGGTGCTGTCATTATTTGTGCCAATCATATTAGTAACTTGGATCCGCCTGTCGTTGGCATTACATGTCCGCGTCCAGTTCATTTTATGGCAAAAGAAGAGCTGTTCCGCACACCTATTGTGAAACAACTCGTTTCACGTCTACATGCGTTCCCCGTTCGTCGCGGAATGGGCGACCGCGAGGCGTTAAGAACAGGTTTAGCTTTATTGAAAGAAAAAAAAGTACTCGGATTATTTCCAGAGGGAACACGAAGTAAAGATGGAAAATTGAAAAAAGGATTGGCCGGAGCAGGATTTTTTGCGTTGCGCAGCGAAGCGGTTGTTGTTCCTTGTGCCATTATCGGTTCTTATCGTGTTGGGAAAAAGTTAAAAGTCGTATATGGTGCTCCGATCGATTTTACCCCTTGGCGAGAAAGAAGAGCAAGTGCTGATGAAGTAACAGCAGTTATTATGGAACATATTCAGCAACTTTTAAACGAGCATCAATAGTTATAACTTGACAAAATGATTGTTTTAATACAGATTAGTAAAAAAGGAAGTTTTTTCTTTGTGTCAAATGGACGAGCACATCGTTGTTCGCCCATTGAACATATATTTCTGTCGTTGAGCAGGTGTGGAGTGTAAGGAGGTATTTACTATGGAAGAGATGAATCAAGTTGATGTGCGTGTCTATGAAGTAGGCGACACAGTGAAAGGTCAAGTAACAAAAGTAGAAGACAAGCAAGTGCTTGTAGATGTCGAGGGAAGCAAGCTAGTTGGTATTATTCCAATTAGTGAGCTATCAAGCCTTCATATCGAAAAAGCAAGCGATGTACTTTCAGTCGGAGATGCAGTTATTGCACAAGTGAAAAAAGTAGAAGATGAAGCCCTTATTTTATCGAAAAAAGCTGCGGATGCAGAAAAAGCATGGGAAGATCTCGAGCGAAAACACGCAAACGGTGAAACGTTTGATGTGATTGTAAAAGATATTGTAAAAGGTGGACTTGTGGCGGATGTTGGTGTTCGTGCATTTATTCCAGCTTCGCTTGTTGAAAAAGATTTTGTTGAAGACTTCACAGACTATAAAGGACGTACATTGGCTGTAAAAGTCGTTGAGCTTGATCGTGAAAAAAATCGCGTCGTTTTATCACATCGTGCGGTTGTAGAAGAAGAAGAATCATCGAAAAAGAAAGCTGTATTACAGTCGCTTCAAGTTGGTCAAGTGCTTGAAGGAACGGTAGTACGTATGGCCAACTTCGGCGTGTTTGTCAATATTGGCGACATTGATGGTCTCGTACATATTTCTCAACTTGCTCATACACGTGTAGATCATCCGGCAGACGTTGTAAAAGAAGGCGATGTTGTAAAAGTGAAAGTGCTTGCGATTGATGAGGAAAGCGGACGCGTTTCTTTATCAATAAAAGCAGCACTGCCAGCTCCTTGGGATGGCATTGAACAAAAAATAAAAGAAGGTGACGTGCTAGAAGGCACGATCAAACGTCTAGCTCCATTCGGAGCGTTTGTCGAAGTGTTCCCAGGCGTCGAGGGTCTTGTTCATATTTCTCAAATTTCAACGAAACATATTGGCACGCCGCATGAAGTGTTAAAAGAAGGCGATGTCGTAAAAGTAAAAGTGCTTGCTGTAAGCGAACAAGAGAAACGCTTATCGCTAAGCATTCGTGATTTGCATGAAGATGATGTGCAAGAAGACTATCGTGAATATACAACCTCAACAGAAACGACAACAGGATTTCAAATTGGTGAAGTCATTGGAGAACAGTTAAAAAAATTAAAATAAATGGTGATAGCAGTGGAACGTGCAAAACGAAAATTACAACATATTGAATACGCCCTTGCAACAGGACAACGTCGCCTGCACGGGTTTGAAGATATTACATTTGTGCATAATAGCTTGCCGAATATATCCACTGCTCATATCGATCTACAAACAAACATCGGCGAACTTTCATTACGTTCGCCGATTTTCATTAATGCGATGACAGGTGGCGGGGGAGACGAAACGACAAAAATTAACGAACAGCTCGCTTATGTCGCTAAACAATGTGGCATAGCCATGGCTGTTGGTTCGCAAATGGCGGCTTTAAAAGATGAACGCGAGCGACGATCGTTTACAATTATTCGCAAAGTCAATACACATGGCGTTGTATTTGCTAACTTAGGTAGCGAAGCAACGGTTGGCGAGGCAAAACGTGCTGTTGATATGATTGAAGCGAACGCACTTCAAATTCATTTAAACGTTGTTCAAGAGTTAGTTATGCCTGAAGGAGATCGTAATTTTTGCGGAGCCCTTTCACGGATTGAACAAATTGTCTCTGCCGTCGATGTGCCTGTGATCGTCAAAGAAGTCGGATTTGGAATGAGCAAAGAGACGGCACGAAGGTTAGAAAATGCAGGTGTATGTGCCGTTGACGTTGGAGGTTTTGGAGGCACAAATTTTGCACAAATTGAAAATAAGCGGCGTGAAAAACAGCTTGCTTATTTTAACGAATGGGGAATAACGACGACAGCATCGATTGCGGAAGTGGCGTCCGAAGTGCAGCATATAAGCATTATCGGAAGCGGAGGAGTACAACATGCACTCGATGTGGCCAAATGTATCGCACTCGGTGCTTCTGCGGTAGGCATGGCTGGTCATATGTTGCGTATTTTAATCGAGCAAGGCATAGAGGTATTAATGGCAGAAATTCATCGTTTGCATGAAGACTTAACGCTCATCATGACTGCACTTGGTACTGAAACGATTGCAGACTTACAAAAAGCTCCTCTCGTTATTACAGGAAAAACGCATCATTGGTTGCGCGAACGCGGCGTCGACACGACGCGTTATAGTCAGCGCCCATGAAAAAAGGTGTCCCGAAAAAAGACGGGGCACCTTTTTCAGTACGTGTCGGTGTTTATTTTTCTATTTTTGTACTTCCTTTAAAATTTTTCGCTGGATCGCGATCCGATTCAACGCGACGCGATTGCTTTAACTTCTTCTCTTGGCGATCTTTCCCCATCTATATCCCTCCTTGTTTTTTATTTTGTCCGTTCTCTTTTTTTACATGCAGAGATTAAATTTTTAAAAATAAGACATAATGGAAAGTGGAGGTGTGACGGTGGAAGGAGGTTATTTTTATTGGGTTTCCTGGTTTTTATGGATTGTTTACACATTTTTCGCCCCGAAAAATCGAGTTCGCCTATCGATTTGTCTATATGTTTTATTGTTAATCACACTATCTATTCATGAGGTAACGATCCTTTCGTTTCACATTTCACTTGCTTACATACTTATGCTCATTGTTAGTTACTATTTCGTAATGAAACAAAAGGGAACGACATTCGTTTATTTTGCATTGGCAAGTGCAAGTTTAACTATGTTGTATGCCGCATTTCATTTTCTATTATTGTTCGATCCGGTTTGGGTGTTTATTGAAGCGACATGGTTGCTAGCTTTCGCACTTTTGTTTGCATTGTTTGCCTTATATCGCTCATTTTATGATCGCTTACTTGCGTTGACGGTCGGCTGTTGCCAAGGTGATTTCTTATATGCATTTGTATTAAAGCAATTTTCTTTTCCTTATTTGATCGGTTCCCTTTCTTTTTTGGATCGCTGGGCGTTAGCAACAGCATGCTTATTTTTATGGAAATGGCTTGAACAATTACCTATGTATATCGATGGACGATTTCAGAAGCGGGCAAAGGAGGTTAAGACGTGAACGAATATACGTATCCAATTTTATTTGGTGTAACGATTGGTGTATTAACGAGAATGTATTTATTAAAAACAGACTACCGTCAATATCCGACTTATTTACACGGGAAAATTATTCATATTGCTTTAGGGTTTATTGCAGCCGGGCTTGGAACGATTGCGGTGCCAGCCATTATGGAAAAAGAGTTTGCCGCGATTACATTTTTAGCGTTAGCCGCTTCTCAGTTTCGCGATGTGCGCAACATGGAACGAAATACGTTAAATGAGCTCGATCAATATGAGCTCGTTCCGCGTGGGAAAACGTATATTGAAGGAATTGCGATCGTTTTTGAAGGGAGAAACTATTTAGTTATTTTTGCATCATTTTTAAGCACGTTTGCGTATTTAGTTTGGAATATATGGCTTGGGATTGTTGCGGCTGTCATTTCATTTATTTTTGCGCGCAAATTCATGTCTGGTAGTCGACTTGGTGATATTGTTGATGTAGAGTATGTGAAACCGCATTTTAAAGGGGCTGGATTGTACGTTGACAATATTTATATAATGAACATTGGTTTAGAAGCTCGACGAGAAGAAATTTTACGATACGGCATGGGATTTATTTTAAAACCGAAAAACTTTAACGCCCGCTCAACAATCGCGAATCTCGGGCAACGCCAAGCGATTTTACACGATATTTCAACAGCATTAGGCGTATACCGCGATTCAGGTACGCCAGCGCTTGTGCCGCTTGCTAAGCGCGATTTGGATGATGGGCGAGTCGGTATTTTCATTTTACCTCAAGAAAAAGATGTTGAAAAAGCAAAAGCGATCATTCGTAACGTACCGACGTTAGAAAATGCGATTCGCATGCCAACGAAATCCGAAACGAATCGAGCAGGGAAGGTGTTAAGATGACTGTAGAAAAAATGATTTTAGCTGTCATTACGACGTCACCGCATAAAGTGGCTGGCGGGATGACGTTCGTTTGTGAAAACAATGAAGAAATGCAGCGCATCGCAGCCAATTTAGAGGCGATTTTAGACGGCATTGCTCACGCATTAACCGATGATTTGCTCATTATTGTGAAACATTGATTTTTTTGATAAAATGGGAAAGCTAGCCCCTTCAGTGGAAGGGCTTCTTTTTTGTTCGGGTTTCGAATTTTAGTGAAGGAGTGTGAAAATATGTCGAAACCGGTTGTAGCGATCGTTGGTCGCCCAAACGTTGGGAAATCGACGATTTTTAATCGTATTGTTGGGGAACGTATTTCAATTGTGGAAGATGTACCGGGAGTGACACGTGACCGAATTTATAGTAGCGCAGAATGGTTAAATACAACGTTTAACATTATTGATACCGGTGGGATTGATATCGGTGATGAGCCTTTATTAACACAAATTCGTCAACAAGCTGAAATTGCAATTGACGAGGCGGACGTCATTATTTTTATGACGAATGGTCGCGACGGTGTCACAGCAGCAGACGAAGAAGTAGCGAAAATTTTATATCGCTCGAATAAACCAGTCGTTTTAGCAGTTAACAAAATTGACAATCCAGACATGCGTGAAAACATTTACGATTTTTACACGCTCGGATTCGGAGAACCGATTCCGATTTCAGGTACGCACGGATTAGGAATCGGTGATTTGTTAGATGCAGTCGTTGCGCATTTTCCTAAGCGTGAAACGAAAGAATACGATGCAGATGTCATTAAGTTTTGTTTAATCGGTCGCCCGAATGTTGGGAAATCATCCCTTGTTAACGCGATTTTAGGGGAAGAACGGGTCATTGTTAGCGATATAGCAGGAACGACGCGCGATGCAATCGACACGACGTTTAAGCGAGACGGACAAGAATATGTCATTATTGATACAGCAGGGATGCGCAAAAGAGGAAAAGTGTATGAGAGTACCGAAAAATATAGTGTGTTGCGTGCATTAAAAGCAATTGAGCGTTCTGATGTTGTGCTTGTCGTCATTAACGCCGAAGAAGGCATTATTGAACAAGATAAAAAAATTGCTGGATATGCACATGAAGCTGGCCGTGGTGTCGTCATCGTTGTGAACAAATGGGATGCGATTGAAAAAGATGAAAAGACGATGAATGAATTTGAGAAAAACATTCGCGATCATTTCCAATTTCTTGACTATGCGCCTATTGTATTCGTATCAGCAAAAACGAAACAACGATTGCATAAGTTACTTCCAGTTATTCAAATGGTCAGTGAAAATCATGCGATGCGCGTTCAAACGAACGTATTAAATGAAGTGCTAATGGATGCCGTGGCGATGAATCCGACACCGACACATAACGGACAACGATTAAAAATTTACTACATGACACAAGTTGCAGTAAAACCGCCGACATTTGTCGTATTTGTGAACGATCCTGAACTCATGCATTTTTCATATGAGCGATTTTTAGAAAACCGCATTCGTGATACGTTCGGATTTGAAGGAACGCCAATTAAAATTATTGCACGCCCGCGAAATTAAGGGGGGATAAAATGGTTGCTGTATTAGGTGCAGGTAGTTGGGGCACGGCTTTGGCGATCGTTCTTGCTGATAATGGACACGACGTTCGACTTTGGGGACAGCGCCAAGAACAAATGGATGAAATTAATGAAAAACATACGAATGTGAAATATTTGCCGAATATTCATCTTCCTGAAACGATTGTCGGTTATGTAGATCTTGCCAAAGCACTTGAAGGGGTTGAAACGGTTGTATTAGCTGTTCCAACGAAAGCGATTCGCGAGGTGTTACAGCGCGTTCGCGCATACGTGAAACAGCCGATTACGATCGTTTCGGTTAGCAAAGGGATCGAACCCGATACACATAAACGTATTTCAGAAATTATTGAAGAAGAAATGTCGGATCATTTGTTGCAAGATGTCGTCGTTTTATCAGGACCGAGCCATGCGGAAGAAGTGAGCTTACGCCATCCGACAACGGTGACGGTATCATCAAAAAACATGGATGCAGCGGAGCGCATTCAAGATTTATTTATGAATCACCAATATTTTCGCGTATATACAAACCCAGATTTAATCGGGGTAGAAATTGGCGGGGCGTTAAAAAATATTATTGCATTAGCAGCAGGAATTACCGACGGACTTGGTTATGGCGACAATGCGAAAGCAGCGCTTATGACGCGCGGGCTTGCGGAAATGGCTCGCCTCGGTAGTCGACTTGGTGCCAACCCGCTTACGTTTGCAGGATTGACAGGGATTGGTGACTTAATTGTTACATGTACAAGCGTCCATTCGCGCAACTGGCGCGCAGGAAATATGCTTGGAAAAGGACATGCGCTTGATGATGTGCTAGCAAATATGGGAATGGTTGTCGAAGGTGTGCGAACGACAAAAGCTGCCTATCAATTAGCGAAAAAAATGAATGTTGATATGCCGATTACAAATGCACTGTACGATGTATTATTTAACGGAAAAGATGTAAAAAGTGCAGTAGATTCGTTGATGGCGCGTGGAAAAACGTCAGAACTTGAAGATTTGGCAAACATTTCGTTATAATTTTCTTTGAAATAGGCATGTGAAGAGCGCTTTGTTAGTTATGTTGCATACAATGCTATGAAAACATTCTCAGACTTGAGTGGATGGTGTATGTTTAGTCATCGTCTGAAGTAAAGACGCCCCGCTTTACTTCAGCTTTTTTATGTAGCAATTTACAGAAAGTGAGGGAGAGCGATGTCACCGGGTCTTTTAAAAATGTGGATTTCATTAACAGGAATCGGTTTAATGTTTGTTGCTGTATTTTCAATTTATTTTAGTCGATATAAGGTGAAAAATAAGGCCATTAAAATCGTTTTAGCGACAATTGCATACATAAGTATGATCATCGCTGGTCTCATTATTGTATTTGTCGTATTTAGCGGGCCAGTGCAAGAATAAAAGGATGGATGAATGATGAAAAAGTGGCTACTTTCTGCAATGATCGTTGTCGTCTCAGTTTTATTATCTGGATGTTTATATCCGCAAGAGCGGCTAGCACAAAACAAAATTCCGTATAAAGAACAAGTTGAACGCGTTCAACAAGCGGTAAATGAATATCGGCAAGCAACAGGTGGTTTACTACCAATTAAAACACGCGATATGTCTACGCCCATTTATCAAAAATATCCGATCGATTTCAACATGCTTGTGCCACGATATATGGCGGAACCGCCAGGAAACGCATTTGAAAGCGGTGGCGTATATCAATACGTTCTCGTTGATGTCGAAACAAATCCAACAGTGAAATTGCTCGATTTACGTGCCGCAGAGGCGATTCGTGATTTAAAATTACGTATTCGTATGTATCAAGACGTTCATGGTTATCCGCCATTTAAAGACGTGCTCGCAAAAGGCGTATTTACGCTCGATTACAAGAAGCTTCGTTTAGATGCACCTCCTCATGTCGTTAGCCCGTATTCAGGAAAAAACCTTCCTCTCATCATTGATGGCAAAGGGGAAATTTATATTGATTACCGTATTGATTTATACGAAAAACTGCAAACAGAGGCGCATCACTATCAATATGGGGATGATATTCGCGACTTGCTTGTCAAGCATTCGCTTTTTGTACCTGCTTATTCTCTCCCTTACACGATTGATGAAAAGAAAAAAGAGCCCATTTTTCTTGTGAAATAAGTCATGATCCCTTCTCTAAACAAATACATTGTAGAGAAGGGATTTTTTTAGTCATAAAAAAATAGGACAACAACATATGCATATAGTGTCCTCATATGTTTTTAAATATAAAGGAGGGAAGGCAGTTGGAAAAGGTCGATCTTTTTAAAGATATTGCTGAACGAACAGGCGGAGATATTTATTTAGGAGTTGTCGGCGCCGTTCGAACAGGTAAATCGACATTTATTAAAAAGTTTATGGAACTTGTTGTCATTCCGAATATTCAAAACGAAGCAGATAAAGCGCGGGCACAAGATGAACTGCCACAAAGTGCAGCTGGAAAAACAATTATGACGACAGAGCCGAAGTTTGTTCCGAATCAAGCGGTAAAAGTGAAAGTAGACGATGGACTTGAAGTGAACATCCGTCTTGTAGATTGTGTCGGTTATACAGTGCAAGGGGCAAAAGGTTTTGAAGATGAGAACGGGCCACGTATGATTCATACACCGTGGTATGAAGAACCAATTCCGTTTCAAGAAGCGGCTGAAATTGGCACGCGCAAAGTTATTCAAGAACATTCGACAATTGGCGTCGTTATTACAACAGATGGATCGATTGGAGAAATTCCACGCGAAAATTATATTGAAGCGGAAGAACGTGTCGTCAACGAATTAAAAGAAGTCGGTAAGCCGTTTATTATGATTATTAATACAGTGCGTCCGCAACACCCAGAAACAGAAATGTTAAAGCAACAATTGAGCGAAAAATACGATATTCCGGTGTTAGCATTGAGCGTAGAAGGAATGCGCGAAACTGACGTATATCAAGTGCTTCGTGAGGCATTATATGAGTTTCCAGTATTAGAGGTGAACGTCAATTTACCGAACTGGGTTATGGTGTTGCGCGAAAATCATTGGTTGCGTGAAAGCTATCAAGATGCGGTGCGCGATACAGTGAAAGATATTAAGCGATTACGCGATGTCGACCGCGTCGTACAACAATTTAGCGAATATGATTTTATTGATGAGGCTCGTTTAGCTGGCATTGAAATGGGGCAAGGTATTGCAGAAATTGATTTATATGCGCCAGACGAGTTGTACGATCAAATTTTAAAAGAAGTTGTCGGTGTCGAAATTCGTGGGAAAGATCACTTGTTGCAATTGATGCAAGATTTTGCTTATGCGAAAGCGGAATACGATCAAATCGCTGATGCGCTTCGCATGGTAAAACAAACAGGTTATGGTATCGCTGCCCCATCGCTTTCTGATATGAGCTTAGATGAACCGGAAATTATTCGGCAAGGCTCTCGTTTTGGTGTTCGACTAAAAGCCGTCGCACCGTCCATTCATATGATTAAAGTCGATGTCGAATCGGAATTTGCACCGATCATCGGAACAGAAAAACAAAGTGAGGAACTCGTTCGTTATTTAATGCAAGACTTTGAGGATGACCCACTTTCCATTTGGAATTCTGATATTTTTGGTCGCTCGCTCAGCTCGATTGTTCGTGAAGGCATTCAAGCGAAGCTTGCACTTATGCCTGAAAATGCGCGTTATAAATTAAAAGAAACGTTAGAGCGCATTATTAACGAAGGATCCGGTGGATTAATTGCTATTATTTTATAAAAAGACTCCATTTGGGGTCTTTTTTGCTTTAGAACAAAAATTTTCTCTTGCAGTGAAAAAGCACGATATGATAATCTTTATTCAGAAAATGTTAGGCTCCTTGGAGAATAATAGGCAAATTGCATGATTTTGTTGAAAAAATGTTGAATTATGAGCAAGAATCAGTTAATATAAGGCATGTTAATGTATAGAAACAATAGAAAGTGTAAACAACTGAAAGTAATGTATAACACACGCTTTGGGAGGAGGTGAATGGCATGAACAAAACGGAATTAATCAACGCGGTAGCTGAAACAAGCGGTCTTTCTAAAAAAGATGCATCTAAAGCAGTTGACGCGGTTTTTGACGCGATTACAGAAGCGCTTAAAAACGGTGACAAAGTGCAATTAATCGGTTTTGGTAACTTCGAAGTGCGTGAGCGTGCGGCGCGCAAAGGACGCAACCCGCAAACAGGAGAAGAAATCGAAATTGCTGCAAGCAAAGTTCCTGCTTTCAAACCTGGGAAAGCGTTAAAAGATGCTGTAAAGTAAGAAATTACATACAGCCAAAAAAAGAGGTAGCCGGTTGCGAGCTGCCTCTTCTTTTTTGCCTTTTTTCATCTTTATATGCTAGAATCGGATTACGTGAAGTTCAATGCTAGGAGGATGCAACAAATGAATGTAGAACAAATCGAACAGGCGGTTCGTTTAATTTTAGAGGCGATTGGCGAAGATCCGAATCGCGAAGGATTGTTAGATACGCCGAAGCGAGTGGCAAAAATGTATGCAGAAGTGTTTTCCGGTTTACATGAAGACCCAAAAGTGCACTTACAAACAGTATTTAGTGAAGACCATGAAGAACTCGTCCTTGTCAAAGATATTCCTTTTTATTCTATGTGCGAGCATCATCTTGTTCCATTTTTTGGTGTTGCCCATGTCGCATACATTCCGCGTGGCGGAAAAGTGACAGGGCTAAGCAAACTAGCAAGGACGGTCGAAACAGTGGCACGACGTCCACAGCTACAAGAACGAATTACGGCAACTGTAGCTGACGCCATTATGGAGATGCTCGAACCACATGGAGTGATGGTTGTTGTTGAGGCTGAACATATGTGTATGACGATGCGTGGCGTGAAAAAACCAGGGGCGAAAACAGTTACAACCGCAGTACGTGGAACGTTAGAAACAGATGCCAAAGCTCGTGCGGAAATATTAGCGCTTATTAAATAGGAGGTGTTATTATGATGCAAGGCGATTATGTTGTGATTAAAGCGTTAGAAGATGGAGTAAATGTTATTGGATTAACACGTGGTTCGGATACGCGTTTTCATCATTCTGAAAAGCTTGATCAAGGGGAAGTGCTTATTGCGCAATTTACAGAGCATACATCAGCGATTAAAGTGCGTGGAAAAGCGCTTATTCAAACGCAGCACGGTGAAATTCAGTCTGATGCGAAAAATCATCGTTAACGTGAAGAAGGTTTATGGTATAATAAAGTTTGAGTTTTTGGGAAGCAAGGGTGATGAGTCATGGATATGCAACAGCAAATCGAACAAGTACGAATGCGCATTCAACGGGCAATTGCCCATTCGTATGTCGATCGCTATATACAACCACGCATCATAGACGAAGATCGCATATCGTTTGCTCTTTCTATGTTACGTTCTGCTCAAGTGGAAGAAAACATCGCACTCGATTACGTGTTTGCCATGATGTTAATTCAACTCGCCCTTGACACCCATGATGAAGTAGATGAGCAACAAATGATGCAACAAAGGCAATTAACTGTGCTTGCCGGAGATTTATATAGTGGATTGTACTACGAATTTTTAGCGCGACGACATGACATTTCACTCATTCGTCGCTTTGCCGAAGCGATTAAAGAGATCAATATACAAAAAATTCGCCTGCAGCAACTGTCGTCGGATGATCTTGAACGCTTTCATTGCATCGCTATTATTGAATCCGCTTTGCTTCGTCAGCTTGCGGAACATGTGCATGCTCATGAGTGGGGAGAATTAGCGTATTACTTGTTCGCGCTAAAACGTGTTCATCGTGATGGAGTGAAATCGACAGCGTTGATGGATTATATTGATCACTGTCAGCGAAAATTACAAGATCTTCTCCCGTTTCATGTGTACGAAGAAGTAAAAAAGCGATTCTCTCATCTCCTCGTTTGATTTCAGTTGAAAGAAGGGGATTTTTATGCAACAGTCGAAAGAAGAACGTGTGCATCGTGTATTTGAAAAAATTTCTGATCATTACGATCGGATGAATTCAGTCATTAGTTTTAAACGTCATGTCGCATGGCGAAAAGATACGATGAAACGAATGAATGTACAAAGGGGAGCCAAAGCGCTCGATGTATGTTGCGGAACGGCAGATTGGACAATCGCGTTAGCCGAAGCCGTTGGACCTAGCGGTGAAGTGTATGGGCTTGATTTTAGTCGCAATATGTTAAAAGTTGGAGAAGAAAAAGTAAAAGAGCGCGGTTTTCAACACGTTACGCTTGTTCATGGTAATGCGATGAGTTTACCCTTCCCTGACGATACGTTCGACTATGTGACAATCGGCTTTGGGTTGCGTAACGTTCCTGATTATATGACGGTATTAAAAGAAATGTATCGTGTAGTAAAGCCAGGCGGAAAAGTCGTTTGTCTAGAAACGTCGCAGCCAACGCTCATCGGTTTTCGGCAATTGTACTATGCATATTTTCGTTATGTCATGCCTTTTTTTGGGAAGATTTTTGCGAAAAGTTATGAAGAATACTCGTGGCTACAAGAGTCAGCACGTGAATTTCCGGGAATGGATGAGTTAGCAAATATGTTTCGTCAGGCCGGTTTCGTGGACGTACAAGTGAAACCGTATACGTTCGGAGTGGCAGCGATGCATCTCGGACATAAACCTGATAGACGTTAAGGTGAACAATGATGAAGCTAAAAGCGATGTATTCGTTTTTGAATGGAGATTTAAACCGAATTGAAGAACAATTAAAAATAACGGTGCAAACGTCCGATCCGCTCGTCAACGAAGCATCGTTACATTTGCTTGAAGCGGGAGGAAAGCGCATTCGTCCGGTGTTTGTTTTGCTTGGCGGACAATTTGGTACGTATCATTTTGAGAAAATGAAGCGGGTGGCTGTCGCTCTTGAGCTCATTCATATGGCTTCTCTTGTCCATGATGATGTGATTGATGGAGCGATGTTGAGACGTGGAAAGGAGACAATTCAAGCGAAATGGGGCGATCGATTTGCCATGTACGTTGGTGACTATTTGTTTGCCCGAGCGCTTGAACAAATGTGTGAAATCGATGATCCAGTCGCTCATCACATTTTAGCAAACACTATTGTTGAAGTATGTCGAGGAGAAATTGAGCAAATTAGCGACAAATACCGATTTGATCAAAATTTACGTCGTTATTTGCAACGAATTAAGAGAAAAACCGCGTTGCTCATTGCAGCAAGTTGTCAACTCGGCGCTGTCGTGGCAGGAGCCCCTGAAGCTATCCATAAAAAATTGTATTGGTTCGGTTATTACGTCGGTATGTCGTTTCAAATTACAGACGATATTCTTGACTTTATTGGGACAGAAAAGCAACTCGGTAAGCCAGCAGGAAGCGATTTATCGCAAGGTCATGTAACGCTCCCTGTTTTGTATGCCATGAGGGAACGAACATTAAAAGAACAAATTATGAAAGTAAACGAACATACGACAAATCTTGAAATGGCGAATGTCATTGATCGCATTAAGCAAACAAATGCGATCGAAAAGTCATATGAGCTCGGGGATCGCTATTTGCAAAAAGCGCTTGATACGTTACAAAAATTGCCGCGCAACCGTGCTTGGACAGCACTTTATAACATTGCGAAATATATCGGAAAGCGAAAATATTAAGAGAAAAATTAAAACGTTTTCATGGCGAATATTGCTAACTTGCATACAGAATGGTATAATTGCGGAGGAGTCAATTCCAATACATAACGTATCAGGGGTGGAGAATTCGTCATGGAAAGAACATTTCTAATGGTCAAACCAGATGGGGTACAGCGTGGTGTCATCGGTGACATCATTGCTCGTTTTGAGCGCAAAGGTTTTCAGCTTGTCGGTGCGAAGTTGATGCAAGTATCGCGCGAACTTGCTGAACAACATTATGCAGAACATAAAGAGCGTCCTTTTTTCGGTGAGCTCGTTGAATTTATTACGTCCGGTCCCGTATTTGCGATGGTGTGGGAAGGCGAAAACGTCATTGCAACAGCTCGTCAAATGATGGGAAAAACAAACCCACAAGAAGCGTTACCAGGCACGATTCGCGGTGATTTCGGCTTAACTGTCGGAAAAAACATCATTCATGGCTCTGACTCAAAAGAGAGCGCTGCGCGCGAAATTCAACTATTTTTCAAAGAAGAAGAACTCGTTTCTTACAACAAACTAATGAACGAGTGGATATATTAAAAAAGGTAGGCGCATGCCTATCTTTATTTTTTTATTCCTGTTTTTTCACATTTTCGTTATACTGTATGTATGAAAGAAAAGGAAGAGGAGTTTTTTGTATGAGTGATTATCAACAATTTATTGCGAACGTGAAACGAAAAACAGGTATTGATTTAGCGTTATATAAAGAAGCGCAAATGAAACGGCGTTTAACTTCTCTTTATGAAAAGAAAGGATTTAAAAATTTTGATGAATTTTTTCGGGCGATGAACTATGATCAAGCGTTGTTTCATGAGTTTTTAGACCGTATGACGATTAACGTATCTGAATTTTTCCGAAATGCAAAACGATGGGAAGTGCTAGAGAAAAAAATTATTCCGAAACTTCTTGAAAAAAATAAACGATTGAAAGTTTGGAGTGCAGCTTGCTCAACAGGGGAAGAACCATATACGTTAGCGATTATTTTGTCTAAATTTATGCCATTATCGCAAGTGAGCGTATTAGCGACAGACATTGATGATAACGCCATGGCTCGCGCGAAGCTTGGCATTTATATGGAACGTTCTCTTCAAGAAGTACCAGAAGATGTGAAGAAAAAATTTTTTGTTAAAGAAGGGTCTCACTATAAAATTATCGATGATATAAAACGAACGGTCACGTTTAAAAAGCATAATTTGCTTGCCGATCCGTTTGAGACGAATTTCGACTTAATTGTTTGTCGCAACGTCCTTATTTATTTTACAGAAGAAGCAAAACATGAATTGTACTTAAAATTTAATCGCGCTCTTCGACCTGGAGGAATATTTTTCGTCGGTAGCACGGAACAAATTTTTAATCCAACAGCATACGGTTTTGAAGTGGAGGATACGTTTTTTTATCGAAAAATGTAATTGCGACCGAGTTTGGTCGCTTTCTGTGCAATTAAGGGGTTACGTCCACCAAAAAAATGTGCTATATTCATACATAATCGCTTTAAAGAGATGAAGGGAGAGAGGGAATTGCGATACTTAACAGCTGGTGAATCTCACGGTCCACAATTAACAACAATTATTGAAGGCGTTCCGGCCGGTTTGACTCTTTTGGTGGAGCATATTAACGAAGATTTAGCGCGTCGGCAAAAAGGATATGGTCGCGGACGACGCATGCAAATTGAAAAAGACGAAGTAAAGATTTTAAGCGGTGTTCGTCACGGGAAAACGCTCGGTTCGCCGATTACACTCGTTGTTGAAAATCGCGATTGGAAACATTGGACGAACATTATGGGGATCGAACCGCTCGCTAGTGATACAGAAGAAGTGAAACGAAAAGTGACACGCCCGCGTCCAGGACATGCTGACTTAAACGGGGCGATCAAGTATGGTCATCGTGATATGCGCAACGTGTTAGAGCGTTCTTCGGCGCGTGAAACAACGGTGCGTGTGGCAGCTGGAGCGGTAGCAAAGCGCATTTTATCGGAATTAGGTATTCGCATCGCAAGCCATGTCGTTGAAATCGGAGGGATAAAGGCGGAACATATCGCGTATACATCACTTGAAGAGTTACAACGAGTAACAGAGCAATCTCCTGTTCGCTGCTTTGATTCAGAAGCGGAAAAAAAGATGATGGCGGCAATTGATGAAGCGAAAGAAAAAGGCGACTCGATTGGTGGAATTGTTGAAGTCATTGTTGAAGGTGTTCCGGTTGGCGTTGGGAGCTATGTTCATTATGATCGGAAGTTAGATGCAAAAATTGCTGCTGCGATTGTTAGCATCAATGCCTTTAAAGGTGTTGAGTTTGGCATCGGCTTTGAAGCTGCACGCCGCTTTGGAAGCGAAGTGCACGACGAAATTATATGGAGCGAAGAAACGGGATATGCGCGCAAAACGAACCGACTTGGCGGATTCGAAGGCGGGATGACGACGGGCATGCCGATCGTTGTGCGCGGAGTCATGAAGCCGATTCCGACATTATATAAACCGCTCATGAGTGTCGATATTGAAACGAAAGAACCGTTTGCGGCAAGCATTGAACGTTCAGATAGTTGCGCAGTTCCAGCGGCAAGCGTTGTTGCTGAAGCCGTTGTAGCATGGGAAGTTGCGAATGCCATTGTCGAACAATTTGGACAAGATCGCATTGATCTCATTATAGAGAATGTTGAAAACATGCGTCGGTATGCAAAGGAGTTTTAATGATGAAATGCATTCACATTGCTACGTCATCGAAACAGTATGAAGTTGTCATTGGGAATGAATTATTGCATATGATAGATCGCATAATTGATCGTGTTTGTCCACATGTGACAGCTGTCCTTATCATTACAGATGAAACAGTCGCTTCACTTTACTTAGCTGATGTGCAACAAGCTCTTCGTCAAACATATGACCGTGTGTATACGCATATTATTCCAAGTGGAGAAGGCGCGAAGTCATTTGAACAGTTTTACGCGTGCCATACGGCAGCATTAACAAACCATCTCGATCGTGATTCATTAATTATTGCGCTTGGCGGAGGGGTCGTTGGGGATTTAGCAGGTTTTGTCGCAGCGACATATATGCGTGGCATTCGATTCGTTCAAGTGCCGACGACGTTACTAGCGCATGATAGTGCTGTTGGTGGGAAAACAGCCATTAACCATCCGCTCGGAAAAAATATGATTGGCGCTTTTTATCAACCTGAACTCGTTTTTTACGATATTTCTTTACTTCATACGCTTCCAAAACGAGAAATGCGCTCCGGTTTTGCAGAAATTGTAAAACATGCTTTAATTTATGATCGTGCTTTTTTCGGTTGGTTACAAGCGAATGTGCAAAATCTCGATCATTTATGTGGTGATCGTTTGCAATACGCAATCCAAAAAGGAATTGAAATTAAAGCGGCCATTGTCGCCAAAGATGAAAAAGAGCAAGGTGTTCGTGCTCATTTAAATTTTGGTCATACGCTCGGTCATGCGTTAGAAAGTGAGCTCGGTTACGGAGTGGTGACCCATGGAGATGCGGTTGCTCTTGGTATGTTATTTGCCATTTTTGTAAGCGAACATTTTTACAAACGACCGCTTTTTTATTCGTCCTTTCGAACGCTGTTTCAACATTATGGGTTTCCAACAACCCTTCCATCGCACGTATCACCTGAACGGTTGCTCGAAAAAATGAAACAAGATAAAAAAGCGAAAGATCAAACGGTGCGTATGGTGTTAATGAAAGAGATTGGAACGGTATGCGTAGAGCGGATAGATGATGAGCAATTACTGCAATGGCTATACGTGTTCGCTGAAGAAGGAGGAGGAAAGTGTGATTCGAGCGATTCGCGGGGCAACGACTGTGGGCGATAACGATGAACGAGAAATTATAGACGAAACGAAGCGATTGTTAACGGAAATGATACGGCAAAACGATGTGAAAGCAGAAGACGTCGTATCGGTACTCATTTCGATGACCGATGATTTAAACGCTACGTTTCCGGCAAAAGCGTTGCGTCATCTGGACGGCTGGACGTATGTACCTGTCATGTGTATGCGTGAAATTAACGTTCCACAAGCGTTACCAAAATGTATTCGCGTCATGATGACCGTACATACGAATCGGACGCAACAAGATATGCATCACGTATATTTACGCGATGCTATCCAACTTCGCCCAGATTTAAAGTTGACAAAAAAGTCAGACATATAATATGATGGTTTATAAGTTAGTTGAGTAGAGTAACAGTTGAGTAGAGAATGAGTGAGAGCGGAGCAGAGGATCATTAGGATACGTACGCCTAAAGACCGCTCGTCTTTAGGCTTTTTTACTTGCCTCTTTGTTTCCCCTCATGTTCATTCTCCAAGAAAGGAGAACGATCATGAATATAGCTACATTTTTACAGACAGCTTCTCAGTTTCGAACGATTCCGATTGTGCGCCGTTTTTTCGCCGATACGTTTCAACCTATTCAGCTATTTGTGGCGTTACGTGATGAGGCGGCGTTTTTGCTTGAGAGCAAAGACGACATGTCCCCTTGGTCGCGCTATTCGTTTATCGGCATTCGCCCGTTTATGTCGATTGAAAGCGATGATGGTAAGCAATTTTTTGTGAAAGAAAAGCAACAAGTGCTCGCGTGTACAGCGACAATCCAAGAAGCGTTTGTGACGATGCAGCAGCACTTAAACGTTCAACTGTTATCATTGGACGTTCCGTTTCGTGGAGGAGCTGTCGGTTATATAAGCTACGATTTTATTTCTTCCATTGAGAGAGTCCCATATCATGCGTATAACGATTTGCAAATGAAAATCGTCCATTTTGTCGTTTGCGAATCACTTTTTGCCTTTGATCATATAAAAAAAGAGTTATTACTCATTCATTATGTTCGTTTAACGGAAACAGATGATGAAGAAAAACAAGTAGAAAAATATGAGGCAGCTTGCCGAAGAATCGATGAGCTAGCACGTCAAATGGTTCAAGGCTACGATGAACAGGCACATATGATGTTCGACCGAAATATATGTGTTTCATTTGACCGGGTTCGTTCGAATATGGATCGCGAAACGTTTTATGAAGCCGTTGAAAACATTCAATCGTACATTGCAAGCGGAGATGTGTTTCAAACGGTGTTGTCGCAACGATTTGAGATTGAAACGTCCATTGATGGACTTGAGCTATATCGTTTATTACGTTTATTAAATCCGTCACCATACTTATTTTATTTAAAAATTGGTGAGGAACACATCGTCGGTAGCTCCCCAGAAAAGCTCATTCGAGTACGAAACAGGGAGCTTGAAATTGACCCGATCGCAGGGACGCGTCGTCGTGGTAAAAATGAACAAGAAGATGTTGCGCTCATGAACGAGTTGCTTCATGACCCGAAAGAGCGAGCGGAACATTATATGCTTGTCGATTTAGCACGAAACGACATCGGTCGTGTTGCTATGTATGGGACGGTGTGTACGCCACAATTTATGCAAATCGGAAAGTTTTCACACGTCATGCATTTAATTTCAAAAGTAACAGGAACGCTCCGTGATGACGTTCATCCGCTTGATGCGCTGATCGCAGCTTTTCCTGCGGGAACGGTGAGCGGAGCACCGAAAATTCGGGCGATGCAAATTATTCAAGAGCTAGAGCCGACAGCGCGCAACGTGTATGCAGGTGCAGTTGCCTATATTGGTTTTGACGGGAATATTGACTCGTGCATAGCGATTCGCACAGCTGTATTAAAAAATAACGTAGCATACGTACAAGCAGGGGCGGGAATCGTTGCGGATTCGTTGCCTGCATTGGAATGGAAAGAAACACGAAATAAAGCGAGCGCTTTAATTCATGCGATTCAGCTTGCAGAGCACGTATTTAAAAGGGGGGAACGATGTGTTTGAAAGGTTTTTGCATAAATGTGCTGCGCGACAAACGTTGACGGAACAAGAAGCGTATGAAGCGATGCATGCGATGATGAGTGGGGAGGTCGATGAAAAACAAGTAGCGGCTTTTTTAGCTTTATTACGGTTTCGCGGTGAAACGGTGGATGAGCTTGTTGGCTTTATTCGGGCCATGCGTGAACGCATGCGAACGGTTTCTTTCGGCGAACCGGTGATCGATACGTGTGGAACAGGGGGAGATGGAAAAGGGACATTTAACATTTCGACAGCCGTCGCTTTGCTTGTGGCTTCGCTCGATGTTGCTGTCGCAAAGCATGGCAATCGTGCGGTGTCGTCGACAAGTGGGAGCGCGAACGTCATTGAGCATTTCCTGATCCCGATGCCGAAAACAGAAGAAGAAGCAAAACAAGCGTTACGTACACATCGGCTCGTTTTTTTATTCGCTCCATTTTATCATGAGGCAATGAAGCATGTTGCCCCTGTTCGCCAAAGTTTAAAAATGCGAACGGTATTCAATTTGCTCGGTCCGCTCGTCAATCCAGCTCAACCGAAACGCCAAGTGATTGGCGTACATGATAAAAAAGATGCGCGTAAAATGGCTGAAGCGTTGCGACGAATCGGAACGGAACATACTGTGTTTGTCACAAGCGATGACGGTTTAGATGAATGCAGCATTAGTGCGGCAACGCAATTGATCGAACTCAAACACGACCATATCATTGAGCGCATCATTACACCAGAAGAGGCAGGGCTACAGCGTGGCTGTTTGTCTCACATATGCGTTCATAGCGTAAACGAAAGTGCGCAACTCATTGAACGTGTGTTTGCTAATCGTGCAAATAAAAGTGCAACAAATATCGTTTTACTAAACGCAGGTGTTGCTTTATATGTTGCCGGTGTCGCATCGGATATTGAAGAAGGAGTTAATATGGCGAGGAGGGCTATTGAAACCGGTCGTGCTTATGCATATTTACAGCGATTGCGAGGTGCAATGTATGCTTGAGTCAATTTTGCAAACAAAGAGAGAAGAAGTTTCATCGTTACAATTACCAGAGACATATGAACAACTTCCGCGCCGTTCGTTTTACGATGCTTTAGCGAAGCCACGTCGCGTTTTAGGATTGATTGCAGAAGTGAAAAAAGCGTCACCATCGAAAGGAATCATTCGCCAACATATGAATGTCGTTGATATTGCCCGCGCATACGAGCAAGCGGGTGCCGATGTCGTGTCTGTTTTAACAGATGAAAAATATTTTGCTGGTCACCGCTCATACGTCACACAGGTGAAAAAACATATTGAAATACCCGTTTTACGTAAAGATTTCATTATCGATCGCAAGCAGCTTGTTGAAAGTGTCCGTATTGGTGCAGATGCGATTTTGCTCATTGGCGAGGCGCTCGATCCAAGTGTTTTACATGAATTATATGAAGAAGCGCACGAAATGGGATTGCAATGTTTAGTAGAAGTGCATACCCAAAAAACCGTAGAAGCGATTTTGAAACGGTTCACACCGAAAGTGATCGGCATTAATAATCGCGATTTAACAACGTTTCACACATCGCTTCATGTGACAAAACAAATTATTCCGCTTTTGCCTCAGTGCATGATTGTTAGTGAAAGTGGCATTCACACATTCGATGACGTGCAAATCGTGCAACAAGCAGGTGCACATGCGATGCTCGTCGGCGAAGCGCTCATGCGCAAGCCAGCTGTCGATGTAGCCATTTATGAATTGTTTGGGGAGCGTTAAATATGACCGTTTTAAAATATTGTGGGAATCGTTCATTGCAAGATGTGCAACTTATTGCCAAAAGCAAAGCGGACTATATCGGATTCGTTTTTGCAGAAAGTAAGCGAAAAGTCGAACCGAAAGATGTGAAACGATGGTTATCTGTCGTTCAACTTGGTGCAAAACAAATCGTTGGCGTCTTTGTCCATCCAACGCTTTGCTCTGTCGCTTCTGTTCTTGAACACGTTCCTTTATCGATTATTCAATGTCACGGCATGGAGACGATTCAGACGGTCAAGCAATTAAAAGAATCGTTCCATATCCCCGTTTGGAAAGCGATTCACCATTCCCCTGGAGCGTGGACATATATGCGCGCATGGAAAGGCATTGCAGATGGTTTTGTTATTGATAGCGGACGAAAAGGAGCGTGGGGTGGAACAGGCATCTCATTTGATTGGTGTAATGTTCCTCAATACATGGAAGAAGCATATAAACAAGGTGTTCCTTGTTTCATCGCTGGAGGTATTACGCCAGACAACGTTGAGCAGCTGTTAGCATATGAACCATTCGGGATCGATATCAGTAGTGGAATTGAAGAAAATGATAGAAAAAGTGAACAAAAAATAAAAACAATTGAACAGAAGGTGAAATCATGTTGACGTTACCAAATGAACGTGGTCGCTTTGGCATGTTTGGTGGAAAATTCGTTCCAGAAACATTAATGCGTCCATTAGCTGATATAGAGCGCCAATTGCATGAAGCATTGGCTGATCCTTCGTTTCATGCCGAATATATGCGCCATTTGTATGAATATTCGGGACGACCGACCGCTTTAACATTTGCAAAAAACTTGACAGAACGATTAGGCGGGGCGAAAATGTACTTTAAACGTGAAGACTTAAACCATACCGGTGCTCATAAAATTAACAACGCCATTGGGCAAGCGTTGTTAGCGAAACGAATGGGGAAACGAAAAATTATCGCTGAAACAGGTGCAGGTCAACACGGAGTAGCTGCGGCGACCGTTGCCGCTCGCTTTGGTATGGAATGTAAAGTGTTTATGGGTGAAGAAGATGTGAAGCGACAAGCGTTAAACGTATTTCGTATGAAATTGCTTGGTGCGCACGTCATTCCAGTAGCAAGCGGCAATCGTACACTAAAAGATGCGACAAACGAAGCGATTCGTTATTGGGTGGAGCATTGTGATGATCATTTTTATATGATTGGCTCTGTCGTTGGACCGCATCCGTATCCGATGATGGTGCGTGAATTTCAACGTATTATTGGTGAAGAAGCGCGCGAACAAATGTTAAAAGTAGAAGGAAAACTTCCAGACATGATCATTGCTTGTGTTGGTGGTGGAAGTAACGCGATCGGCATGTTTCATCCATTTTTAGACGATAATGTCGAATGTATAGGTGTTGAGGCAGCTGGAAAAGGTGTGCATACGACAGAACATGCTGCAACAATAACAAAAGGGACAAAAGGTGTCATTCACGGCTCTCTCACATACGTATTGCAAGATGAACACGGTCAAATTACAGAACCGTATTCGATTTCAGCCGGTTTAGATTATCCAGGTGTCGGACCAGAACATGCATATTTAGCACATATCGGTCGTGTTCGCTATGAAAGTGTCACAGATGAAGAAGCGATTGCAGCACTTCAAATGGCTGCAGAAACAGAAGGAATCATTCCAGCGATCGAATCGGCGCACGCGCTTGCTAAAGCGTTTCAAATCGCCCCCCTTCGTCCAAAAAATGAAACGATTCTCGTTTGTTTATCAGGAAGAGGAGATAAAGATGTGCAAACGGTAATGAACTATTTAGAAGGGGATGAGCGGAAATGAAACATTTTATTCCATTTATCGTGGCGGGCGATCCTTGTGAAGAGGTGACAATTGATTTAGCTATATGTCTTGAGCAGACAGGGGCAACGATATTAGAGCTCGGTGTACCATACTCGGATCCGCTTGCAGATGGACCGATCATTCAACGTGCAGCGAGTCGGGCGCTGAATAATGGAATGACGTTAACAAAAGCGCTTGAGCTCATTGGACGGATGCGAAAAAAAGGTGTAAAAATTCCGATTATTGTCTTTACGTATTACAATCCTGTGTTACAATTAGGAGAAGAACGCTTTTTTGCTTTAGCGCAACAAAATGGTGCGAGCGGTGTACTCATTCCAGATTTACCGTTTGAAGAAAGCGAGTATATGAGAACATTAGGTGACACATATGGAATTCCGTATATTTCGCTTGTCGCTCCAACGTCTCATGAACGCATCGCAATGATTGCATCGCAAGCTCAATCGTTTTTATATTGCGTGTCATCGTTAGGTGTAACGGGCATTCGGGATTCGTTGCCAGCGGAATTGCACGAATTTTTGAAACAAGTGAAATTATATAGCCGTGTCCCTGTTGTCGTTGGATTCGGTATTTCAACAGCTGAACAAGTAAATCGACTACAACACGTATGTGATGGCATTGTCATCGGTAGTGCCATTGTGCAAAAAATTGAACAGCTACAAGATGAATTAAACGATGTGCATACACGCCCAAACGCGCTCATCGCTTTTTCTCAATATGTCGTTTCACTTATTGAACCATTGAAAAGGGTGGGGAAAAATGAAAGTCAAGCAACAACTGAATCAACTAAAACCGTATCAACCGGGCAAACCGATTGAAGAAGTAAAACGAGAATATCAGTTAGAGACAGTCATTAAGTTAGCATCAAATGAAAATCCGTACGGTTGTTCACCGCTTGTTCAACAAGCGATTATGAAAGAACTTGATTATTTAGCGTTGTATCCCGACGGATATAGCCGAGCGTTGCGCGAGGCGCTTGCAGCGCACGTTGGCGTCAATGAAAAGCAGCTCATTTTCGGAAATGGTTCGGATGAAGTTGTTCAAATCGTTTGTCGCGCTTTTTTACAAAAAGGGACGAATACAGTAATGGCTACGCCGACGTTTCCACAATATCGCCATAATGCGATCATTGAAGGTGCGGAAGTGCGCGAGATTCCGCTTCAAGACGGACACCATCATTTAGAAGCGATGCTTGAAGCAATCGATGATGATACGCGCGTCGTTTGGATTTGTAGTCCAAACAACCCGACAGGGACGTATGTGAATAACGCTTCTTTGCGCGCTTTTTTAGACAAAGTACCAAAACACGTGCTCGTCGTTGTTGATGAAGCGTATTATGAATATGTGCAAGCGAAAGATTATCCGAATACTGTTTCTTTGCTTCAGCAATATGAGAATATGATGATTTTACGCACGTTTTCAAAAGCATATGGATTAGCGTCGCTCCGCATCGGATATGGTATCGCCCACGAGCATATTTTACAAGCAATCGAGCCAGCGCGTGAACCATTTAATACATCTCGGCTAGCGCAAGCGGCAGCATTCGCCGCATTAAACGATCAAACATTTATTGAACAATGTGCACAAAAAAATAAACAAGGGCTAAGTCAATTCTACACATTTTGTGATGAACATAGCCTGCATTATTATAAGTCGGAAGGGAATTTTATTTTAATTGATTTCGGCTTTAGCGGTGACGAAGTGTTTACGTATTTGCTTCAACGCGGCATCATTGTTCGTTCAGGATGCGCTCTCGGTTTTCCGACCGCTGTGCGCATTACAGTCGGATCATCGGAACAAAACGAAACGATTATTCAGGTTTTAACAAACATGTTGAAAGAAAGAAGGGGGCAGTTTTGCGAGGAAACATTTTAATTGCCGGTCTTGGTTTAATTGGCGGTTCGATTGCGCTTGCCATAAAGCGAGCGCATCCGAACGCGACAATGATCGGATATGACGTATCAAGTGAATCACTACGTTTAGCTCGTTCGCTTGGCGTCATTGATGAAGCGGTACCGTCGTTTGCCCACGGGGCATGTGAAGCGGATGTCATCGTGCTTGCTGCCCCTGTCGTTCAAACGGAGCAATTGCTTCGAGACTTAGTTCATCTCTCGTTACGACCAAACGTCATTGTAACAGATGTCGGAAGCACGAAAGAGCGCATCGTCAAACAAGCGTTGCCGTTATTAGAAAAAGGAGCAACGTTTATCGGTGGACATCCGATGGCCGGCTCGCATAAAAGCGGAGTGGCAGCTGCGCGTGCGCATTTGTTTGAAAATGCTTTTTACATTTTAACACCAACGGAACATGTGAAAGAAGAAGATGTCATACGACTAAAACATTGGCTTGAAGGAACGAAAGCTCATTTTGTTACATTAACACCGAAAGAGCATGACCGCATTGCTGGCGTCATTAGCCATTTTCCGCACATCATTGCAGCAAGCCTTGTTCATCAAGCTCAGCAGTACGAGCGAGAAGATGAACTTGTGAGCCGATTAGCCGCAGGTGGATTTCGTGATATTACGCGCATTGCTTCAAGCAACCCGGAAATGTGGCGTGATATTTTCATACATAACAAAGAGGAGTTGCTACAGCTGTTTGATCGTTGGATTGAGGAAATGAAAAAAATCCGCACATACGTTGCTGACGGTGATAGCGAACGCATTTATCAATATTTTCATGAAGCGAAACGGTTTCGTGATGGATTGCCTGTTCGAACGAAAGGAGCGATTCCTTCTTTCTATGATTTATATGTTGATGTGCCAGACTATCCAGGGGTTATTTCTGAAATTACGGGTTATTTGGCAAAAGAGCGCATTAGTATTACAAACATCCGCATTATTGAAACGCGCGAAGATATTTACGGCGTGCTTCGTTTAAGCTTTCAAACAGAAGATGACCGCCAACGAGCAAAACATTGTATTGAAGCAAATACAAACTATGAAACGCACGTTGTATAAAAGAGGGTGGAATTGTGGAATTAAAAACAAATGTACATGCATTGCGAGGAGAGATTGCTGTCCCGGGGGATAAATCCATTTCTCACCGCGCCATTATGTTTGGTGCGCTTGCGAAAGGAACAACGCGGGTGACAAATTTTTTAACAGGTGAAGATTGTTTAAGTACAATCGATTGTTTTCGAAAAATGGGTGTAGCAATTGCGCAACAAGGAAATGAAGTGATTGTAGAAGGAAAAGGGATTGACGGTTTAAAAGAGCCCACACATATATTAAATGTCGGCAACTCAGGAACGACGACACGTTTATTGTTAGGCATTTTAGCGGCTTGTCCGTTTCACGCTTGTTTAATCGGGGACGATTCAATTGCGAAACGACCAATGGATCGCGTCACAAATCCATTGAAACAAATGGGCGCACACATTGACGGACGAGAACAAGGACGCTATACACCGTTAGCCATTCGTGGTGGTCAACTGCAGCCGATAACGTATCATTCCCCCGTTGCGAGCGCACAAGTAAAGTCAGCTATTTTGCTTGCAGGTTTACATGCAGAAGGAACGACTACAGTTACTGAACCACATCGTTCGCGCGATCATACCGAGCGTATGTTAAGAGCATTTGGAGCGGACGTCCATGTTGACGGATTAAGCGTCTCCGTCACAGGAAGACAAACGCTTCAAGCGATTGATATAGAAGTGCCAGGCGATATTTCTTCCGCTGCTTTCTTTTTAGTGGCTGGTGCAATTGTCCCAAATAGCGAAATTACGTTAAAGCATGTCGGAATGAACCCGACGCGAACAGGGATTATTGACGTATTAAAAGACATGGGGGCAAATATTTCGATTGAAAATGTTCGTCATGAAGAAAGTGAACCTGTAGCCGACATTATCGTTCGTACTTCAATGTTGAAAGCAACGCATATTGGAGGGGATATAATCCCGCGATTAATTGATGAAATCCCAATCATTGCGCTTTTAGCAACGCAAGCGGAAGGAACGACTGTCATTACAGATGCAAGCGAGTTAAAAGTAAAAGAAACAGATCGTATTGCTACGGTCGTATCTGAGTTACGAAAGCTTGGTGCTCACATCGAAGCGACAGAAGATGGGATGGTTATTCATGGGAAAACATCCCTGCATGCGAACGATGTCATTGTTGATAGCTATGGTGATCATCGCATCGGCATGATGTTAGCCATCGCATCGTGCATCACAAAAGGAAATGTCACTCTCCAACGTCCCGAAGCGATTGCGGTGTCATATCCAGCGTTTTTTGAGCATTTGCACGCCTTGCAAAGCTGATTCTATAAATGGATCAGCTTCTTTTTTTGCATGGTTATTTGTTCGGTGGTATGATAAAGCGTGATGATATGAATGATGAGGGTGAGATTGATGAAGACATTAGATCAAATCGTTCAACTCGTTGAACAAGGTGATGTTGAACGCGCATTAGCACTTGCCGAACAATTGAAGCAAAACGGAAATGATGAAGAGCGATATATGTTAGCTGACCAATTATTTTCGTGGGGATTGTTAGAAGAGGCGGAATCGCTCGTTCGTATGTTGCTTACACGTTATCCAGACGAACGTGAACTACAACTCTTTTTAGCAGAAATATATACAGAAATGGATAAAGAAGAAGAAGCGCTCGAATTGTTGATGGATATAGAAGAAGATGACCTATATTATGTGCGCGCATGCTTGTTAATGGCAGATCTTTATCAAATGCAAGGATTAGATGAAGTAAGTGAACAAAAACTATTAAAAGCATATGAGAAAATGCCGGACGAACCACTCGTTCAATTTGCGTTAGCCGAGTTATACTTTACGACCGGTCAATATCAAAAAAGTTTGCTATATTATGAACAAGTCATTAACAAAACAAAAACGCTTGCAGGCACTGTCATTGCCCAGCGCATAGCGGAAGCATATAGCTTGCTTGGTGAATTTGAACGATCGTTATCTTATTATGAAGAAGCATTAAACGAACGTTTCGATGTGCATACGTTATTTCAATACGGATTTACTGCATATCAAGCAGAAGCATATAAAACAGCTATTGCGAAATTCAGTGAGTTAAAAGTGCTCGATCGCGAGTATGTGCCTCTTTATTTATTTTTAGCAAAATCGTATGAACAAGAAGGAGATATACAACAAAGTTACGAAATAGCAAAAGAAGGATTAACAATAGATGAATGGAATAAAGAACTGCTTGTGTATACTGGAAAAATTGCATTAAAGCTCGGCAAGCGAGAGAAAGCGAAGATGTACATTGAAAAAGCGCTCGATATTGATCCGGGTTATTTAGAAGCATTGTTTATACAGACAAGTTTGCTTTTCCATGAGGAGCGGTATGAAGACGTTGTACGTGTTATTCAACAAGCAATCGATCAAGGCGAATACGATCCACAGTTTGAATGGGAGCTTGCGAAGGCGAAGCAAAAGCTTGAAATGTATGATCAGGCATTAAATCATTATGAAGAGGCATATACTTTTTTTAAAGATGATCCAAACTTTTTATATGATTTTGGTTACTTTTTATTTGAGGAGGGAAGAAGAAAAAGAGCGAAAGATATATTTGAACAACTATTGCGTATTGATCCGACAAACGAAGAGATTGCCCAGATGATGTTGCAATTTGAATGAAGATGTCATTCGGATGCAAGGGGGGAAGGGAATGGTTTCCGTTCGGGAGAAGAAAGAGTTTGTTCGCTGGTTTTTAAACAATTATCAATTAAAACGGCGTGAATGTGTATGGATTTTAAACTATTTACTTAGTCATGATGCGCTCATGGAAAAAGTGCACTTTGTGGAACATGCGGAATATTGTCCGCGTGGCATGATGATGTCGACGCATTGTGTAGACGATGTACCATTTCGATTTTATAAGCAAAGTGTCATTACGACAGATGCGGAAAAATCGTTTCATGACATTCGTTTAAACCGCGATGAAGATATTTTCATTCAACTAAACTTTCGCGGCGCTTTCCATTCACCACAATATGTGGCGGTGCTTGAAGAAAATCCGTACATGCCAAAACGGGTGAATAAACAAGATGAACAACTTGTAGAAACAATCGTTCATCAATCGATTCAACATTTTCAACGGCAAAAAATTATGCGGTTAATTGACGAGGCGCTTGATCAGCAAGATGAACAAAAATTTCGCGAGCTGACCGAACAGTTAAAAGCGTTGCGTTAACCTCGTGGTTCGCAACGCTTTTAACTGTGTATATATTTGTCACAAAATGTTCAAAAAAATACATATGCATTTCGTGTAAGATGGAAACATAAGGAGTGGTTTGAATGAAATGGACAGCAAAAGATGTAAGTATGTACGATCAAGCAAAAGAGTATGTTGACACAGCGCTCATTCCGTGCATACCGATTGGGTGCACAAATATGAAAGCGTTTGCTGAAATGAGCGAGCATACGTTGTTTATTGCGAATGAAGTGGAAAGACAGTTTAAAGGGAGAGTGATGTTATTTCCGCCGCTCACATATTTCGTGCAAGAACAAACACAAGCGCGTGTGCACGAATGGACGAACATGCTTAAAAAGGCGGGTTTTCAACATATATGTTTTGTGACTTCGCATGCGGATATTGCGGATGAATCGTTTGTTTATGTGCCAGCCCTTCCGCTTGAACATGTCGATGAAGCGTATAAACAAAAAGTTGTTCGTCAACAAGTGGATCAAGTGATGGATGCATTAGTTGCAAAATGGACGTTAAAAAATTAGATAGCGTTTACACTATCATTATATTGACCTTGGTGGAAACATGATATATCATTAGGTTGTCCTAGTTTTATATATGTGTTATAACAATTCGTCCGGATGGACTTAACTTCGTATAGAGGGGGGAAAACGATGAGCGAGAAAAAGCATCGCGTGTCAAGACGGCAGTTTTTAAACTACACGTTAACAGGTGTAGGCGGGTTTATGGCAGCTGGCATTTTATCACCGATGGTACGCTTTGCCTTAGATCCGATCTTAAAAGAAGAAGCTGGGCAAGATATGGTTGCGGTTGCCCAAGTGAAAGACATTACGACAGAACCACAGCGCTTCGACTTCAAAGTAAAAGTAAAAGACGCGTGGTACGAGTCAGAAGAGCCAAGATCGGCTTGGGTATTTAAAGATGAAAAAGGAGATATCATTGCGCTTTCACCAGTCTGTACCCATCTTGGCTGTACGGTAAACTGGAACGGTGAAAAAAGCAATCCAAACCGTTTCTTCTGTCCTTGCCATTACGGTTTGTATGAAAAGGATGGTACGAACGTACCGAATACACCACCGACTGCTCCGTTACACCGTTATGAGTATGAAGTGAAAGATGGCACGTTGTACTTAGGTAAAGCGAAACCACGAGGGGAGGCGTAATACATGCTTAACAAGATTTATGATTGGGTTGACGAGCGGTTAGATATTACGCCTTTGTGGCGCGATATCGCAGATCATGAAGTGCCAGAGCACGTAAACCCTGCACATCACTTTTCAGCATTTGTTTACTGCTTTGGTGGATTAACATTTTTCGTGACAGTCATTCAAATTTTATCTGGTATGTTTTTAACGATGTATTACGTACCAGATATTAAAAACGCGTGGGAATCTGTTTATTACTTACAAAACGAAGTGGCGTTTGGACAAATTGTGCGCGGCATGCATCACTGGGGGGCAAGCCTTGTTATTGTGATGATGTTTTTACATACGTTGCGCGTATTTTTCCAAGGTGCTTACAAAAAACCACGTGAGTTGAATTGGATCGTCGGTGTGCTTATTTTTATGGTGATGATGGGTCTTGGTTTCACAGGTTACTTATTGCCTTGGGATATGAAAGCACTCTTTGCGACAAAAGTAGGATTGCAAATTGCTGAAGCAACACCAGTTATCGGTCCAGCGATTAAAACGTTATTGGCAGGTCATCATGAAATCGTTGGAGCTCAAACGTTAACGCGCTTCTTTGCGATTCACGTCTTCTTCTTGCCAGGAGCGTTATTAGGATTAATGGCTGCACACTTTTTAATGATTCGGAAACAAGGAATTTCTGGTCCACTGTAAAATTTAGCATAAGGGAGGGAACGATATGCATCGCGGAAAAGGGATGAAATTTGTCGGCGATTCACGTGTGCCCGCTACGCGCAAGCCGAACATTCCGAAAGACTATTCCGAATATCCGGGGAAAACTGAGGCGTTTTGGCCGAACTTTTTATTAAAAGAATGGATGGTCGGCTCCGTCTTTTTAATCGGCTTTTTATGTTTAACTGTTGCGCATCCGTCACCGCTTGAGCGAATTGCGGATCCGACAGATACAAGTTATATTCCGCTTCCAGACTGGTACTTTTTATTCTTATATCAGCTGTTAAAGTACTCATTTGCATCTGGTCCATATACCGTTATTGGAGCGATTATTATTCCTGGACTTGCTTTCGGTGCGTTATTACTTGCGCCGTTTTTAGATCGCGGTCCAGAGCGTCGCCCATCGAAGCGTCCGGTTGCTGTCGGCATGATGTTGCTTACACTTGCTGCAATTATTTTCTTAACATGGGAATCTGTCGTCACGCACGACTGGGAAGCAGCAGCTGAGCAAGGAAAAATTCGCGCAGAAGTAGACATTGACAAAAATGCAGAAGGATATAAAATTTTAGAAGCAAATACATGTTTAACATGTCACGGTGAAAACTTGCAAGGTGGTCCAGCTGCACCATCGCTTGTTGGCACAGGGCTATCCCCTGAAGAAATTGCTAATATTGCGAAAAACGGTCAAGGTGGCATGCCTGGTGGTCTTTTCAAAGGTACAGATGAGGAACTACAAAAACTTGCTGAGTTTGTTGCGGGTTTAAAAGCAGAATAATTTGTGAAAGCTGACTGAACATCAGTCAGCTTTTTTGTACATATTAGGAGGGCTCAATGTATGTTATACATACGTCATTGGTTGCTACATCGATCATTTCTTATGCTATTGTTAGTTGTCAATGTCATTGGGACAATTTATGGTTACATATGGTATGGGCCGCAATTATCCGAAACGCCAATGATCTTTCTTCCATTTGTGCCTGACAGCCCAACAGCGAGTTTGTTTTTTGTTTTTGTTTTAATCGCTTGGCTTCGCCATACGCATTGGGCGCTTATGGAAGCGTTGGCGGTTGTTACGCTCGTGAAATACGGCATTTGGGCTGTTGTCATGAATATGCTTGTATTTTTTGTGACAGGGGAACTCGGTTGGGCGGGATGGATGCTTGTGATCTCGCATGGAGCCATGGCGGTGCAAGCACTATTGTACGCTCCACATTACCGTATGTCATTTGTTCATGTTGTGATCGCTGCCATTTGGACGTTGCATAACGATGTCATCGATTACGTGTTTGGGATGATGCCACAATATCGGATGTTGGCGCAATATACGCTACAAATCGGCTATTTTACATTTTGGCTAAGCATTGTTTCGATTGCGGTAGCATACATTTTTTCACGTCAGCGATAAATCGAGGTCTATGTCTCTTTTTGCGATCATATATTCAATAGTAAGATCGTAAGGAGGGACAAGGAGATGCGCATTCGATTCGTCGTGATGTTTATCATCATTTTTTTATTTCCGTATACCGTATATGGAAACGGACATGAGTGGGACAAACTCGACCAAATTTCTGACGAAGCGCTTCAGCTAACAAAAAATGATCGCCTGCAAGAAGCAAAACAGTTGTTAGAATATTTCGAAAAACAATTCGCATTATTCCGTGAAGATATTCATTCCATGGATGTCGTATATGTGTTAACAGCTACGCACGAAGAAGCATTAAAAGCGGTTACGACATCGAGTGTACCGATGGAACAACGAATCAATCAATTAACGCAATTTCGGCTTGCTGTTGATGCTGTTCATACGAAACATCAACCGCTTTGGAAAGAAATGAAATACGCTGTCATGTCCGCGTTTGACAAGATGAAGCAAGCGATGGAGCAAGAAGACGAGCAATCGTTTCAACAGGCGTTTCATCAATTTTTACAACGGTATCAACTCATTGAACCGAGCATAAAAATTAACGCCGATCGTGAACAAGTGCAACGTGTATCTGCTCATATTTCTCTTTTAGAAGCTCCTGCTTTTCGCCAATTGCATGCAACAGAGCGAATGAAAGAGTTGCGACAAATGGAAGAAGATTTGCAAGCTTTGTTTGCTGATGGAAAAAAAGAAACGATGCTTCCGTCACTTTGGTGGGTCATGACGTCTATCGGCGGCATGATTATTATGACGTTAACATATGTAGGATGGCGAAAATATCGTGGCGAAAAAGAACGAAAAATGGTAAGAGACAAACAATAAAAGCGTCCGATGTTGGACGCTTTTATTCATGTAACGGTTGTTTGTTTTCATCTAGTGTAAATCCTTCACCATGCACATCGTGCACATCGCTAATTGCAACAAATGCATATGGATCAACGGACGTGATAATTGATTTTAAACGCGATAATTCGTTTTTAGCTACAACGCAATATAAAACATCTCGTTCGCGTTTTGTATAAGAGCCGATTCCTTTTAAAATGGTAACCCCTCGCTCCATTTCCGTCATAATTTTTTCTGAAATTACATCGCTTTTTTCGGAAATAATGGTCGCTCCTTTTGCCGCATATGCTCCTTCTTGTAAAAAGTCAATCACGCGCGCCCCGACAAACACCGCAACGAGCGTATACATGCCTTCACGGTACGGTAAATACGTCAGCAACGAGAGAAAAATGACAAATGAGTCAAACAAAAACATCGTTTTTCCCATACTAACGCCTTTATATTTATATACGAGCCGCGCAATAATATCGACCCCGCCCGTTGTTCCACCGTAGCGAAAAATAATACCGAGACCGACCCCGATAAACACACCAGCAAACAATGCCGCTAACGTCAAGTCGTTATTGAGAGGAATGTGAAATCCGTACCGTTGAAAAATCCAAAGAAATACAGATAAACTGACCGTTCCGAGAATCGTATAAAAAAACGTCGTCCGCCCAAGCAATTTCCATCCGATAAAAAAGAGCGGGATATTCAGCACTAAGTTTGAAATAGAAGGATCAATGCCAAACAAAAAGTATAAAAGAAGTGTAATCCCCGTAAACCCGCCTTCCGCTAGTTTATTTTCCATATTAAAGTGGACAAGCCCGAACGCAAAAATAGCAGATCCTAGCAAAATAAATGCGACATTTTTTAGTTTCATCGTCTTCACCTCTTGAATATGACTGCGTTTTTTATTATAGAGGAATGTCATCACACCCGTCAAAAACATTTGTCAAATGCCCCACTTTTAGCTAACATGAATGTAAGAGGTGAAGACAATGGAAAAAACGATGCGGCAAATGCAACAAGAAGTTGATGAATACATTGGACAGTTTAAAGAAGGGTATTTCAGTCCGCTCGCGATGCTTGCTCGTTTAACAGAAGAATTAGGCGAGCTCGCTCGCGAAGTGAACCATCACTACGGTGAAAAACGAAAAAAGAAAACGGAGCGAGAAAAAACGATTGAAGAAGAACTAGGAGATGTATTGTTTGTACTTATATGTATGGCCAATTCGTTACATATCGATTTACAAGAAGCGCATGATACGGTCATGCATAAATTTCAAACGCGAGATCGCGATCGTTGGACAAGAAAGGAAGAGGGAAGATGATTCGAATTGTTATTGCGGGACCACGTGGACGAATGGGCCGAGAAGCTGTTTCTCTCGTTCATAACACAAAACATTTTGAGCTTGTCGCTGTTGTAGACCGAATGAACGAAGGAAAAACGTTGGCGGAGCTTGACGGTTTTCCAGCGATTAAAGCCCCGATTTTTACAGATTTAGAGCGATGTTTGCAAACGGTACAAGCCGATGTACTCATTGATTTAACGACGCCAGAAGTCGGAAAACGCCATACGGAAATGGCATTGCATTATGGTGTTCGACCAGTCGTTGGTACGACAGGGTTTACAGAAGATGATTTAACACGTTTAGCACAAGTGGCTGAAGAGAAAAAACTTGGCGCGATTATCGCCCCAAACTTTGCTATTGGTGCGATTTTAATGATGAAATTTGCCCAAATGGCGGCTAAATATTTTCCTCACGTAGAAATTATTGAACTTCATCACGATCAAAAGCTCGATGCCCCGTCTGGCACAGCGTTGAAAACAGCGCAGCTCATTCAGCAAGTCCGTCCTTCATTTATGCAAGGGCATGAAGCTGAAAAAGAGACGATGGAAGGAGCGCGCGGAGCCTTATATGATGGCATGCGCATTCATAGCGTTCGCCTGCCAGGGCTTGTAGCGCATCAAGAAGTCATTTTTGGTGGCGATGGACAAACATTGACGATTCGTCACGATTCGTTCCATCGTTCATCATTTATGTCGGGTGTTCGCTTTTCTGTTGAAACGGTGATGAAGCTAGAAACGCTCGTATATGGATTAGAACATTTAATTGAATAAGGAGGAGAGGGCATTGAAAATTGCTTTAATTGCGCACGATAAAAAGAAGGAAGATATGGTTCAATTTGTAACAGCTTATCAACATATTTTAGCTGGGCATGAGCTATATGCAACAGGTACGACGGGATTGCGCATTCAAGAGGCGACAGGTCTTTCTGTTCATCGCTTTCAATCTGGTCCGCTTGGAGGCGATCAGCAAATCGGTGCGATGATTGCAAATAATGATATGGATATGGTTATTTTCTTCCGCGATCCATTGACCGCTCAACCGCATGAACCGGATGTTAGCGCGCTTATTCGTCTTTGTGACGTGTATGCCATTCCATTAGCGACGAACATGGGAACAGCTGAAGTACTTGTGCACGGTTTAGAGCGTGGCGATTTCGCATGGAGAAATATTGTGAAGCGAGGGAAAAAGTAATGCATATGTTAGCATTTGGCGCCCATCCCGATGATGTTGAAATCGGTATGGGCGGAACGATTGCGAAATACGCTCAACAAGGGTACGATATCGGCATATGTGATTTAACGCTAGCAGAGCTATCATCGAACGGAACGGTACATATTCGCCAGCAAGAAGCGAAGCGGGCAGCTGACATTCTTGGCGTTCATACACGTATACAGCTCAATCTTCCAGATCGCGGACTAACTATGCAAAAAGAGCACATTGATCCGATTGTGACAGTCATTCGTACATATCGACCGCATATTGTGTTTGCACCATATTGGGAAGATCGCCATCCGGATCATGGACAATGCGCGAGGTTAGTGGAAGAAGCGGTGTTTTCAGCTGCCATTCGCCGCTATGAAGATGGACAACAGCTACCTCCTCATCGCGTGCAAGCCATTTATTTTTATATGATTAACGGATTTCATCGCCCTCATTTTGTTGTTGATATTAGTCATACGATTGATAAAAAAATAGCGAGTTTACAGGCATACGAAAGTCAATTTGAGCGAATGAGCGGTTCAGTTGACACGCCGTTAACGAACGGCTATATTGAAACCGTTGAAAGCCGCGAGCGATTGTTTGGAAAAGAAGTCGGTGTTTCGTTTGCGGAAGGGTTTATGTCAAAAAAACCAATTATACTTGCACATGATTTGTTAGGGGAAGAAAAATGAAACTGAAAATAGGAATCGTCTGCTATCCGTCAGTCGGCGGCTCTGGGGTCGTTGCGACGGAATTAGGAAAAATGCTTGCTGAACGCGGTCATGATATTCACTTTATTTCATCAAGCATTCCGTTTCGACTAAATAAAGTATATCCTAATATTTACTATCATGAAGTAACAGTTAATCCGTATTCCGTATTTCAATATCCGCCATACGATTTGGGGTTGGCGAGTAAAATTGCAGAAGTGGCGAAGCGAGAACAACTTGACATCATTCATGCCCACTATGCTGTTCCGCACGCCCTTTGCGCCTTTTTAGCAAAACAAATGGTCGGTGATCATTTGAAAATTGTGACGACGCTACATGGTACAGATATTACTGTGCTTGGGTACGATCCGTCATTAAGTGACTTAATTAAATTTGGCATCGAACAATCCGATGTCGTCACAGCTGTATCAAATGCGTTAGCTATTCAAACGTATGAACTACTTGACGTGCAAAAGCCGATTCAAACGGTGTATAACTTTGTTGACGAACGTGTATACAGCAAACGGCAAAATGATGAGCTTCGTCGGCAATACGGTATCGCTCCGCATGAAAAAGTAGTTATTCATGTGTCAAACTTTCGTAAAGTGAAGCGGGTATGCGATGTCGTTCGTACGTTTGCGCTCGTTGTGAAACAAGTCCCTGCTAAATTGCTCCTTGTCGGCGATGGACCAGAAATGACAGTCGTTTGTCGTCTTGTGAAAGAACTGAAACTATGCGACCATGTTCGCTTTTTAGGAAAACAAGAAAATTTAGCAGACTTGTACTCGATTAGCGATGTGAAATTATTATTGTCAGAAAAAGAAAGCTTCGGTCTTGTTTTACTTGAGGCGATGGCATGTCATGTGCCTTGCGTTGGCACGGCGATTGGCGGCATTCCGGAAGTCATTGAAGATGGAGAAAACGGCTTCTTATGTTCGCTTGGTGATATAAACGATGCGGCACGTCAAACGCTTCGTTTATTAACGGATGAAACCCTTCGTCAAACGATGGGACAAAAGGCGTGTGAAACAGTGTATGAAAAATTTTATTCTGAGAAAATTGTGGCACAATATGAACATATTTATTTTCAACTCAAAGGGGATGAATGATGAACGAACAATTTCAACAGGCGCTTTCTGTCATTGAAACATTAAAACGCCACGGGCATGAAGCGTATTTTGTCGGTGGGGCGGTTCGAGACTATTTACTACAAAGACCGATCGGTGACATTGATATTGCGACATCTGCCCATCCACAAGAAGTAATGTCCATCTTTCCGAAAACCGTTCCTGTCGGTATTGCGCACGGAACGGTGATGGTTATTGAGCGTGGCGTTTCATATGAAGTGACAACATTTCGAAAAGAAGGACGTTACGAAGATTATCGAAGGCCAAAAGATGTCACGTTTGTCAGCTCCCTTTATGAAGATTTGCAGCGACGCGATTTTACGATGAACGCCATCGCGATGAATGAGCACGGTGACATCATCGATCCGTTTGGGGGAACGGAAGCGTTAATGCAGCGCATTATCGAAACGGTCGGTGATGCTGCGGAGCGCTTTAATGAAGATGCGTTACGGATGATGCGAGCGCTTCGGTTTGTCAGCCAACTCGGCTTTTCTTTATCTACCAAGACGAAACAAGCCATTATGCAATACGGACATTTATTGGAGCATATTGCTGTTGAGCGCATCGCTGTTGAATTTGAAAAATTGTTGCTCGGTCCGTTTATGTCAAAAGCAATTGACCTTTTAATCGAAACGAATTTATTTCGTTACTTGCCAGAGCTTGCTGCGAAAAAAAAAGAGCTTGCTCAACTAGCTACTTATCCCATTGTGCCAACTCATCGCACGGAAGCATGGGCTCGATTTGCATTTGTCGTCCATTTTCATCAAGAAGAGCTAAAAAAATGGAAATTACCGAACCACTTCATTCGTGACGTTTTGATTTGTTTAAAGGCGCTCGAACATATTCGTTCGCTTTCGGACTGGACAGTTGATACATTGTATGAGTATGGACCATACATTCCACATATCGAGCGCATACGCGCAGCATTTGAACATGATGAACCGCATGTGCATCTGTTATTGAAACGGTGGGAGGCGTTGCCTATTCGCAACCGCAAAGAGCTTGCGATTAATGGAAACGATTTACTGACTCTATTTGAACGAAAAGCTGGTCCATGGTTGGCCACAATGATTGAAAATATCGAGCGTGCCGTACTGCATCGTAAAGTGGAAAATGAGAAAGAGAAGCTAAAGGAGTGGGCGGTGTGCAATCAGAGACGAGAAAACAACTGTTGAAACTATTTACAGAAGCAGGTGGAACATTTTTGTCCGGGCAAAAAATTAGTGAGCAGCTCGGTTGCTCACGAACAGCTGTTTGGAAGCATATCGAAGACTTAAGAAAAGAAGGGTTTGAAGTAGAAGCCGTTCGCAGGCTCGGCTATCGTTTAAAACAAATGCCTAATAAACTGAACGCAAATGAGATCCAACTCGGATTAAAAACGAAACGTTTTGGTTGGAACGTATATGACCAAGAAAGCGTGCCATCAACGCAACAATTAGCGCATCAACTTACCCACGAGGGCGCCGAAGAAGGAACGATTGTCATTGCTGAGGAACAGACGGCAGGAAGAGGACGTTTAAACCGATCGTGGCATTCGCCGAAAGGAACAGGGATTTGGATGAGTTTAATTTTGCGGCCGTCTATTCCACCGCAACAAGCGCCTCAGCTCACGCTTTTAGTTGCTGTTGCGGTTGCCGAAGCGATCCAAGAAGTAACACATATCGTACCGGATATTAAATGGCCGAACGATATATTGGTCAATGGCAAGAAAGTCGCTGGCATTTTAACAGAATTGCAAGCCGATCCCGATCAAGTGCGGGCAGTCATCGTCGGCATCGGTATGAACGTCAATCAAACACAATTTCCAAGCGATATTGCCTCAATTGCGACATCGCTTGCGCTCGAAACAGGACGAACGTTCCACCGTCCGAAAATTGTTCAAACATTGTTGCAAAAATTAGAACAGCTATATGAACAATATTTACAACACGGCTTTTTGCCGATTAAACTGTTGTGGGAAGGCTACGCAGTAACGATTGGTCAACAAATTGTAGCGCGTACGCTAAATGGGGCGATTCGCGGTGTTGCGCTTGGAATTACAGATTCGGGTACATTAAAAGTACAAACCGAAGATGGGGCGATTCATTACATTTACTCAGCAGATATTGAAATAAAAAAACAGTAGGAAAATTTCGAAATATTTGATAAAATGAAAGCGGTTGAAATCGGGCAGTATCTTTATAAGAACTGCACCACGCATACGACATATTGACGATCATTTCTGCCTTGATCCGATCGAACGGACGGGGACAGAGGGATGGAGCGAAACAAAAAGTCCTTCTTTCTCTATTTTGGCAGAAAGAAGGACTTTTTTTATCCATTTCCTCTGCATATTGAGAGGAGGATGTATATGAAAACGAAATTAGATTTTTTGAACATGAAAAAAAATCATGAGCCGATTGTTATGCTGACGGCTTACGATTATCCATCAGCGAAGCTTGCTGAGGCAGCCGGGGTTGACATGATTTTAGTTGGTGATTCGCTCGGAATGGTCGTACTAGGATACGATTCAACGATCCCTGTAACAGTCGAAGATATGATTCATCATACGAAAGCTGTTCGACGTGGCGCGCCAAATACGTTTATTGTCACAGATATGCCGTTTATGTCGTATAGCACGCTTTCTGATGCGCTACAACATGCGAAAGCGATCATGCAACAATCAGGTGCAAATGCTGTAAAAGTCGAAGGGGCAGGTTCTGTATTACAAGTCATTTCTTCCTTAACAGAGGCAGGCGTGCCTGTTGTCGCTCATCTCGGTTTAACACCACAATCGGTCGGTGTGTTAGGTGGATATAAAGTACAAGGAAAAGATGCCGAAAGTGCTCGACGTCTTATACAAGAAGCAAAAGCATGTGAACAAGCTGGAGCGATCGCACTCGTGTTAGAATGTGTGCCGAAACAACTTGGTGAAGCGATAACAAAGCAGCTAACAATTCCGACAATCGGCATTGGTGCCGGAGTAGGAACGGATGGACAAGTGCTCGTTTATCACGATGTGCTTGGATATGGTGTAGACCGTGTACCGAAGTTTGTTAAACAATATGTAAACGTGCAACAGACGATGCAACAAGCGCTAGCGGAGTATGTGGCTGACGTCAAAACACGTCAATTTCCAAGCGATGAACAATCATTTACGATGAACGAGCAACAATGGATCGCATTGTATGGAGGGAAATAAAGTGGTTATCATCGAAAAAATCGAACAAATGCAAGCGCGTATGATAGACGAACGGCAAAGAGGAAAAATGATCGGTTTTGTGCCAACGATGGGCTACTTGCACGAAGGTCATGTCGCGTTATTAAAACGAGCGAAAGAGGAAAACGATATCGTTGTTTTAAGCATTTTCGTCAACCCGCTTCAATTTGGACCGAATGAAGATTTTGATCGGTATCCGCGCGATTTTGAACGCGACCATGAAATAGCTAAACGAGCCGGCGTTGACATCGTCTTCTACCCGTCCGTTCGTGAAATGTATCCGCATAAGCCGTCGGTAACAGTGAAGGTGCATGAGCGCGTCGATGTACTTTGCGGTAAATCTCGCCCGGGGCACTTTGACGGAGTCGCAACGGTTGTGACGAAACTGTTCCATATTGTCATGCCACATCGCGCATATTTTGGAATGAAAGATGCGCAACAAGTGGCGGTAATCGATGGGCTTATTCGTGATTTCCATTTTCCAATTGAACTCGTTGCTGTTCCGACAGTGCGTGAAGACGATGGGCTTGCGAAAAGTTCACGAAACGTGTATTTAAGCGAGCGTGAGCGACAAGAAGCACCTGCGTTATATGCCGCTTTACAAAACGGTAGATCATTAATTGAAGCAGGAGAACGTGACATAGAGAAGGTGCGACAAGCGATTGTACATCATATTGAACAACATACAAATGGAGTCATTGATTACGTTGAAATTTACTCTTACCCAGAGCTAAAGCCACTCGAGACGTTACAAGGAAAGATCATCCTTGCGCTCGCTGTACGGTTTACAAACGCCCGTTTGATTGATAATATCGTTATGAACGTACAATAAGGAGGCAACATCATGTTTCGCACATTAATGAACGCCAAAATTCATCGTGCTCGTGTGACGGAAGCGAATTTAAATTATGTTGGTAGCATTACGATTGATGAAGATATTTTAGATGCAGTTGGGATGGTTCCAAATGAGAAAGTACAAATTGTAAATAATAATAATGGAGCACGATTCGAAACATATATTATTCCTGGTGAAAGAGGAAGCGGTGTGTTTTGTTTAAATGGAGCGGCAGCTCGTCTTGTTCAAAAAGATGACATTATTATCGTGATCTCATACGTACTCGTACCAGAAGAAAAACTAGGGTCACACCGTCCAAAAATTGCGATTATGGACGAGCATAACTGCATTAAAGAACTCATCGTACAAGAGCCGGCGGCGACCGTTTTATAACGGGAGCCATGCCGCCTCTTTTTGTTTGTTTACACAGATGTGAGGTGAAAAAAGATGAATGATCGCTTTGTCGTCGTCGATATTGAAACGACAGGAAATGCCCCGAAAAAAGAAGATCGCATCATTCAAATTGGTTTTGTCGTCATCGAGGGTGACAAAGTTTGCGAAAGTTTTTCAACATTCATTCAGCCAGCGCGCGACATTCCATCGTTTATTCAGCAGTTAACGGGCATTGATCATACGATGGTGCACGATGCTCCGCCGTTTCACCATATTGCCCCGATGCTTGTTGAAAAATGGGAAGGAGCTTATTTTGTAGCACATAACGTTCATTTCGACTGGGCGTTTTTGCAAGAGGAGTTTATTCGAAGTGGCATACAACCACCGACATGTCGACTTTTAGATACGGTGGAACTTTCTCGTTTTCTTATGCCGACACAGTCGAGCTATAAGCTGAATCATTTAGCTGAAGCGCTGTCGCTTGCGCATGATCGCCCGCATCAAGCGGATTGCGACGCAGAAGCGACAGCCCAACTGCTTCTTTTTTTACTGCATAAGCTATCTCGTTTACCGCTTGTGACATTAAAACAACTACGCCGACACAGTCAAGCGTTAAAAAGTGAGTGGACTGCCCTTTTAGATCAATACATTACTAAAAAGGAACGCTCTCTTCAACCGAACGAAGAAACGGTTGAATATGAAGGAATCGCTTTAAAAAAATGGCTTTCGCCAAAACGAACTGAATACCGTGAACATATCGAACATATTCCATCTTTTTCACAATGGCTTGCTACAAACCCATTTGTTTCACCATTTGAATATCGAAATGGGCAAAAACAAATGATGGAAGACGTCAACTATGCGTTACAAACGTGTCAACATGCGCTCATTGAAGCGGGAACAGGCATTGGAAAAACGATGGCGTACTTACTTCCTGCTATATTTTATGCGGTAAAACAACAGCAACCTGTCATCATTAGCACGCATACGCTCCAGTTGCAAAAACAAATGATTGAAAAAGAATTGCCGCGCGTTGCACAGCTTGTTCCTTTTTCATTTACAACAGCTGTTTTGAAAGGCAAACGAAATTATATTAGCGTTAAAAAATTTGCTCGTACGTTAAATGATATAGATACGAACTACGATATTGCTTTGACGAAATGTCAATTGCTCGTCTGGCTAACAGAAACAGAGACAGGAGATGTCGATGAACTAAACTTAACTGCAGGAGGTGCGTTATTTTGGGAAGATGTGCATAGCGATGAAGGAAATGAGGAACACGACTTTTTTGTACGCGCAAAAGAAAAAGCGAAACATGCGCACGTCATTATTACAAATCATTCGTTCGTCATGCATGATTTAACTGCTGATGAAAAGCTTCTCCCTTCGTACGAACAACTTATCATCGATGAAGCGCATCATTTAGAAGATGTCGCAGCCCATTTTTTCGGAAGGAATGTGTCATATGAGTACGTTCGTCTATTGTGGACACGAATGAACGACATCGCTATGATACATGAAATGGGTGCACTTCGCTCGCTTCTAGGAGATCTTGAATATGAACTAAATCAACTATTTCAATCTCTTCGCCATTATGTGTTGCGCCGACAAAAAGGAGATGGACGCATTCGATATCGCTTTGTTCCTTGGAAAGAGTATGGGAGAGAATGGAACGGAACAATGGAATTGCTTATGCGTATTATGAGCACAGTACAACAATTGTCACATATGATGAACGATATTCCAAAAGAAGAGATGAAACCTTTTACAACGTTTATCGATGTTTTATCTACGTTACAACATTTATTAACGAGCGATGACGATGACATTGTTCGCTGGCTAGAAGTAGATGTAAAAGCAGCGGTTAATGCCGTTACAGTCATTTCTCAGCCGCTCGATTTAGCTCATTTTTTTGCTGATCAACTATTTTCACGTAAGCGAAGTGTCATTTTAACTTCAGCAACGTTAACGACAAACAATCGCTTTTCATTTATGATTGCACGGCTTGGTCTTGATGATTTTTATCCATTTACACGCGCCATTCCGTCACCATTTTCGTATGAAAAACAAGCTGCGCTTATGGTACCAAGCGATGTGCCGACGTTTCCTTCGGTGACTGTTGAACAATATGCTGAACAAGCTGCTCGGCAAATTATTCGCATTGCTGAACATATAAAAGGGCGCATGCTTGTATTGTTTACATCATATGAGCTATTGAAACAAACGTATGTCTTCGCAAAACAGCTCAATGACGAGCAATCATTTGTATTGCTTGCTCAAGGGGTAAGCGGAGGCAATGCAGCGAAGTTAACGCGTCATTTCCAGCAGTTTGAACAAGCAGTTTTATTTGGTACAAGTAGCTTTTGGGAAGGGATAGACCTCCCAGGAAATGAAGTGACATGTGTCGTCATTGTTCGGTTGCCATTCGCTCCACCAGACGATCCGATCATGGAAGCGAAAAGCGATTACATTCGCGCTAAAGGGGGCAATCCGTTTTACGATTTATCGTTGCCACAAGCAATTTTGCGCTTTAAACAAGGGTTTGGACGATTAATCCGTACAAAAGAAGATCGAGGGATCATTTTCGTTTTAGACCAACGATTGTTAACAGCATCGTACAGTAAATATTTTTTGCAATCATTGCCACCTATCCGTGTATATCATGCGCCACTTACCGAACTTTTACAACATGTAAATGGGTGGCTATAAAATTCCCTTCATCAGTAAAAGATAAAAGATGTAGATGGAGGGAGTGAATGTTTTGCAATGGATGCTATTCTTTTTTGTATTAAGTAGTTTTATGCATCCTTCTACAGTTGGAGAGGATATTCAAAAAATTGATATGATGCTTGAAGAAGAAGAAATGGCAATGATTTTTTTACCGCTCAGTAACGGGGAGGCAACGTTGTTTAAACATGCAAGCGGAAAAACGGTATTGTTTAATACAGGGGCACCGCATACAGAGCGAGAACTAAAAAGATGGTTCGAACAATTTCAAATTACTGAAATTGATGAACTTATATTAACGAGCGATGATGAACCATATGTCGGAAATGTCGAGTGGATTAAAAGAACGTATGATCCAAAGATTGTCGACGAATGGCAAGAACAAAAAGTGTATGAACCGTTTCCGCATTTTCGCATACAGCCGCTCTATATTGCCGATGGAGATGTCACGATGTCCCTTCAATATGGTCAGCTCCGCCTTTTATATATGGCGCACGCTGACAATGATGTCGAGCGAAAATTGATGACAATGCCGCTCAATGATGTAAACATATTAAAAATTGCTCATTTCGGTATAAATGATTATCCGCGTACATCTTTTTTAAAACATGTCGATCCACAAGTAGCAATCATTTTCAAAAAGCATGGTAGCTGGCCGAGTGAACGTTTGCTTGAACGTTTGTATGCGGCCTGGATCGATTGTTATGAGACAAATCGTTTTGGTGTGATTGTAGTAAAATGCAACTTAGAGGAATACGATGTCATGACATTTTAAAAAAGGGCCAACGTTCGGCCCGCGGTGTGTACGATAGGAATTTTTTTAATTCAAATTGACCAATGTAGGAAATCGTTGCTACAATGAAGATGTTTATACACCGAAATCGGTGTGTAAGTGTATTGTTTCCGTTCATGATAAACGATATAAGTAACAAAATTTGTGCACATGGAGGATCGGACTGTGGAGAGCAAAATCGAAGTATTAGCAACTGTAAAAGTTGAATACTCATCGGACTTATACAAAATTGTTGATTGTTTGAACCGAACGTTAAAAGAAAAAGATTTAATGTTCGGACTAGCGCTTGATGAAGAAAATAAAGAAAAGGCTGTGTTTACGATTTATCGAACGTAAGAAGGGATGAAGGTGAAAAAAATAGTCATTGCCTTCGTATGCATGTTGTTCGCCGCTTTATTCTTATACATCGACGCATATAGCGATGCGATATCGTCTAAAAACAAAAGTGAACAACGTGCGATGAAGCAGGCGGAGAAAAAAGGAATTGTCGAAGTGACGGATGTGTATACGTATCGAGGTAGCGATGTATACGTCATCATCATAGGCAAAAATGATAAAGATGAACAAATGATCGCATGGGTGACGGAAGAAGGAAGAGTGGTTGATGTTCGGAAGGCTTCAGAAGGTATTACGAAACAACAAGCGCTCTCTTCCATAAAGCCGTATCAACCAAAAGCAGTCGTGTCAGTAAAATTAGGAATGGAAAAAGAGGTCCCGCTGTGGGAAATTACATATATTGACGAACGAGATCGATATTCGTTTTATTACGTTCGTTTTGAAGACGGGGTCTTTTTGAAAAGATATCATTTTGCGAGGGGGAAGGATTCATGAAGTTAGCGAAACGTGTTGCATCATTAACGCCATCATCAACGCTTGCTATTACAGCGAAAGCGAAAGAATTAAAAGCAGCAGGGCACGATGTCATTGGGCTTGGCGCCGGTGAACCAGATTTTAATACGCCGCAACACATTATGGAAGCGGCTGTGAAAGCGATGTACGATGGACATACGAAATATACGCCATCTGGTGGATTAGCAACACTCAAGCAAGAGATTATTAAAAAATTTCAGCAAGATCAACGGCTTGATTATAAACCGTCAGAAATTATTGTATGTGTCGGGGCGAAACATGCCCTTTACACGCTATTTCAAGTCATTTTAGACGAAGGCGATGAAGTGATTATTCCAACACCGTATTGGGTAAGCTATCCAGAACAAGTGAAACTAGCAGGTGGCGTGCCTGTTTATGTTGAAGGGCTTGAAGAAAATGAGTTCAAAATTACACCGGAGCAATTGAAACAGGCGATTACAGATCGCACGAAAGCGGTCATTATTAACTCGCCAAGCAATCCAACGGGTGTCATTTATACGAAAGAAGAATTGCAGGCGCTTGGGAACGTATGTTTAACTCACGATGTGTTGATTGTTTCTGATGAAATTTATGAAAAACTTGTTTACGGTGGACATGAACATGTTTCTATTGCCCAGCTCTCACCTGAATTGAAAAAACAAACGATTATTATTAACGGAGTGTCCAAATCTCATTCGATGACAGGATGGCGCATTGGTTATGCAGCGGGGGATGCCGATATCATTCGTGCGATGACAGATTTAGCAAGCCATAGTACGTCAAACCCAACATCGATTGCCCAATACGCTGCCATTGCTGCATATAGCGGGTCTCAAGAGCCAGTTGAACAAATGCGGCAAGCGTTTGAAGAACGATTAAATATTATTTACGATCGCCTTATTCAAATTCCAGGTTTTTCGTGCGTCAAGCCACAAGGTGCGTTTTATTTGTTCCCAAATGCGAAAGAGGCGGCAACGATGACGGGATACGAAAGTGTCGATGCGTTTGTCGAGGCGTTGCTTGAAGAAGCGAAAGTGGCGCTCGTGCCAGGTTCAGGATTTGGTGCGCCAAACAACGTACGTTTATCATATGCGACATCGCTTGAGTTACTTCATCAGGCGCTCGACCGTATCGAAACGTTTGTAAATGAAAAAACGCGCGGCTAGTCGATATGACTAGCCTTTTCTTCTGAACGTAAGATGATCTTGCGTTTTTTTGTCGAAATGTATAATATTGATGATGTACATAACAGTTGAACGTCTTTGGAGGGAATTTTTGTGAAAACGACGATTGCAGAAGTACATAAATATGTAGGGCAAGAAGTAACGATTGGCGCTTGGCTTGCGAACAAACGGTCAAGCGGAAAAATCGCTTTTTTACAATTGCGCGACGGTACAGGCTTTATTCAAGGAGTTGTAGAAAAAGCGCAAGTGAGCGAAGACGTCTTTCAAGCGGCAAGAAGTATGACGCAAGAAAGTTCGCTCTATGTCACGGGTGTTGTGCGTGAAGATGCACGTTCGCCGTTTGGATACGAGCTTTCTGTCACAAACATTGAACTCATTCATATGGCTGTTGATTATCCGATTACACCAAAAGAACATGGTATTGAATTTTTAATGGATCATCGCCATTTATGGCTTCGCTCGAAGCGCCAACATGCGATTATGAAAATTCGTAACGAAGTCATTCGGGCAACGTATGAATTTTTCAACGAAAACGGCTTTGTGAAAGTGGATCCGCCAATTTTAACAGGAAGTGCGCCAGAAGGAACGACAGAATTGTTCCATACGAAATATTTTGATGAAGATGCGTATCTTTCACAAAGTGGACAACTATATATGGAAGCAGCAGCGATGGCGCTTGGCAAAGTATTTTCGTTCGGTCCGACGTTCCGTGCGGAAAAATCCAAAACGCGCCGCCATTTAATTGAGTTTTGGATGATTGAGCCGGAGATGGCGTTTTATCAATTTGAAGATAATTTACAAGTACAAGAACAATACGTCTCTCATATTGTGCAGTCAGTATTGAAAAATTGCCAGCTCGAGCTCAAAACGCTCGGTCGTGATACGTCTAAATTAGAAAATGTGAAGCCACCATTTGCGCGTATTACGTACGATGAAGCAATTCAACTTCTTCATGAGAAAGGATTTGACGACATTCAATGGGGCGATGACTTCGGTGCGCCACATGAAACAGCGATTGCGGAAAGTTTTGATAAACCGGTATTTATTACGCATTATCCAACGACATTAAAGCCGTTCTATATGCAGCCGGATCCGAAGCGTCCTGAAGTTGTTCTTTGCGCTGATTTAATCGCTCCAGAAGGATACGGCGAAATTATTGGCGGTTCGGAACGCATTCACGACTACAATTTATTAAAACAACGGTTAGAAGAACATCAATTGTCGCTTGATGCATATAAATGGTATTTAGAGCTTCGCCAATACGGTTCTGTGCCACATTCAGGTTTCGGACTAGGACTTGAACGGACAGTTGCTTGGATTTGCGGCGTTGAACACGTTCGTGAAACGATTCCGTTTCCACGTTTACTTAATCGTTTATATCCATAATGATGAAATCCCCCGTGCTCACATGGGGGATTTGTTTTATGATATAATAGGACGTGAGGTGTTTGACATGGATAATGAAATGATTCGCTTTTTTCGTGAAGGAAGTGTGGCAATTCCACGGTTATTATTAACAAACTATAAAACGCTTGGATTAAATGAAACAGAGTTTATGTTATTGTTACACATTCATTCGTTTCTTGAACAAGGAATTTCATTTCCAACTCCAGATGAAATTGTTGCACGTATGACCATTTCTCCTGAAATGTGCATGCAACAACTACGAAAGCTTGTACAAAAGGGATTTTTGGCTATTGAGGAGCGAATGGATAACAACATTCATAGTGAATGTTATTCGCTTGATCCGCTTTGGGAAAAACTCATCCGTATCATGTTTCAAGGCAAGAAACAAGAAGAGGAACAAGAGGAACAATTGTACACCGTTTTTGAACATGAATTCGGTCGTCCGCTTTCCCCAATGGAATGCGAGACGCTAGCGATGTGGATGGATCAAGATGAACATGATCCGATAATTATTAAAGCAGCATTGCGTGAAGCTGTCTTATCAGGAAAATTGAATTTCCGTTATATCGACCGTATTTTATTCGAATGGAAAAAGAATGGGATTAAAACAATTGAACAAGCACAACAACATGCAAAAAAGTTTCGTAAAAACCAAGTGAAGCAAGAGCAACCATATAAACCAACCGTTCCGATTTATAATTGGCTTGAACAGTCGTAGAAAGGATGGTTACATGCTAACGAAGCAACAAATTCGCTACTGTTTAGATGAGATGGCAAACATGTTTCCAAACGCGCATTGTGAGCTCGTTCATCGCAATTCGTTTGAACTATTAATCGCGGTCGTTTTATCGGCGCAATGCACAGATGCGCTCGTCAATAAAGTGACGAAGCAACTATTTGAAAAATATAAAACACCAGAAGATTACGTGTCTGTCCCGCTAGAAGAGCTTCAACAAGACATACGTTCGATCGGACTATATCGCAATAAAGCGAAAAACATTCAACAATTATGTCGGATATTAATCGAGCAATACAACGGGGAAGTGCCAAAAAGTCGCGATGAACTAATGAAGCTTCCTGGCGTTGGGCGCAAAACAGCGAACGTTGTCGTCTCTGTCGCCTTTGGCATTCCTGCGATTGCTGTCGATACGCATGTCGAACGAGTAAGCAAACGGCTTGGCATTTGTCGTTGGAAAGATTCCGTGTTAGAAATCGAAGAAACGCTAATGCGTAAAATCCCGAAAGAAGAATGGTCGGTGACCCATCATCGCCTTATTTTTTTTGGGCGCTATCATTGTAAAGCGCAATCGCCAAAATGTGACGTTTGTCCACTGCTTCATCTTTGTCGTGAAGGAAAAAAAAGGATGAAGGAGAAGATGTAAATGATCGTTCCAAAAACGTTTCAACATCCGCTTTTTTTTACGACAGATACAATGGACGTTCCTACGTTTCAACCGTTTCCGATGATGATGAAGCATGTGCCATTTTACTACGATATGACACAAGAGCAGAAGCCGTGGCAACAAAAAGAACAGTCTCTTCCCGCTATATTTCAGCTTTGGGAGGAAGAAAAACGTGAGCTTGCTCCGTTGTTTGCAACTCGTCAAGGGAACAAAGCAAAAGACGGGATCATTCGGGGGATAAGCTATTTTTTATGCGCACTATATTGGCTGAACGAACGCCCGATAGGAAACATATGCTGCTGGGAAGAGGAAGTCCAATCGCTTTCCCTTCGCCCGTTAAACGTCATCGATCGTCTTTCTTTTATTTTCGCTCGTCCTGCTCTTCATCATTCGTTTGTTCAGTTAGATGAATTATTTATCGAGCTTGCGAAACTGTTTTATAAACAAATGGTTCAACAAAAAAGAGACTGAGGATCGCACTCAGTCCCTTTTTTGATTATTATTGACGATTTGTCGTTTCATCGTTATTTCCACTTCTTTGTTGGTTATTTCCATTTCTTTGTTGGTTACTCGTCCCTGGCGGATTGTTTGGGTTTGGCTCGGTCGGATTTGTCGGGTTTGTTGGTGTCCCCGGATTGCTCGGATTTGGCTCGGTCGGATTTGTTGGCGTCTCCGGGGTTTCTCCGTTTCCCGATTGTCCTGGTGTTTCATTTTCTTTTGGTTGCTCCGGTTCTTCTTTCGGAATTTGCACAAGTGCGGTAGCTGGCGCGCTTTGTGTACCATCCGCTGTGACGACATATACTTCAAACAAGTACACCGAGCCTTCTTTTGCTTCTACGGTCAGCTGTGAATCTTTCATTTTTGCGATGATCGTTGGCTTCCGCCCGTCTACTGTTTGGCGCACTTCAAACGATATATCTTTTTCTGGATCGATCGTATACGACCACGATAACGAAATAGTTTGTGTTGCTGGATCGTATTGTGCCCGTAAGTCTTTTACTGGTTCAACGATTTCTGGTTCATCTTCAGCTATTTCCGTTGGCTCTTCATAGCCGCGAACGAAATATTCATACGTAATTTCGCTTGTTGGTGTACGTTCGCTCGCTAGTTTTGGCGGATTCGTTCCTTTTTTTATTGCCAATTTCACAACGCTTTTTGGTTGTTTGAAATCCCCCCCACTGCCATCATCAATATGCGAAATGACGCGCTTAAACAACTGTTTCGCGTATTGTTGTTCAGATTTTGATAAATATGCTTCGCTACTTTTTTTACTAAAACCGGTCCAAATCGCAGCTGTGTAACTTGGTGTATAGCCGACAAACCAACTGTCAGGAACAGCTCCTCTTTGCAGACCATACTTGCGACGATCTTTTTCATCGTAGTTTGTCGTTCCAGTTTTTCCGGCAATATGAAGCCCTGGTACGTTCGCTGCTGTCCCCGTTCCTGACTGAACGACCGTTTTTAGCATATCAGTAATCATAAACGCTGTATAATCTTTCATTGCAGCTTTCGGCTCTGGACGAAGATCCATTTCTGTTCCATCTGGGAATACTACTTTTTTTACAGCGTGCGGTTCAATATAAATGCCACCGTTTCCGAATGCGCTATATGCACCGGCCATTTGCAATGGAGATACACCTTTGCCGACGCCACCGACCGCATATGCTTCGTGCATTTCTTCGAAACCCATGCCAAGATTGTTGGCAAACTGTTTTGCACGCTCTAGCCCGACTTCTTGGAGTGCTTTTAACGCCGGGATGTTTCGAGAACGGGCAAGCGCTGTTCGCATCGACATTTGTCCTTCGTATTTGCCGTCCCAGTTTTTAATTGGCGTTCCGTCCGAGTATTGATACGGTTCATCTTTTAATTGATGGTACGTCGACCATTTTAAATATTCAATTGCTGGACCGTAATCGACAATTGGCTTAATCGTTGAGCCAGGCTGTTTTCGTGTATCTGTAGCATAGTTAAATCCAAACGTAACTCCTTCTTCTTTTTTCCGACCGCCGCCAAGTGCACGAATTTCACCTGTTTTCGTATCTACAACAGCAATGCCAGCTTGGAAATCAGTTTTGTTTGTACGAATCACTTCGTTGGAGTTAAGTAACTCTTCAACGTACGACTGAGCATTTTGATCTAATGTTGTATAAATATGCAATCCTGCAGTAAACACGTCAAGACCTGTTTTTTCTGTCACTTCATCGATCACTTGATCAATAAATGAGTCGTATGGAATATCGCTTTGTTGTTTATTTTCTGTTAATAGTGATTGTACAGGTACGTTTTTAGCTTCTTCTGCTTCTTCTTTTGAAATAAAACCATGTTTAACCATAAGCGATAATACTGTATTTCGCCGTTTTTCTGCCGCTTCAGGATGCGTAAACGGATTGTAATTGTTCGGGCTTTGCGGGATGCCCGCGAGCAATGCTGCTTCCGGAAGCGTTAATTGCGATAAATCCGTTTTGCCAAAGTACGTTTCCGCTGCTTTTGCGACGCCGTAGGCTCGGTTTGAATAATAAATTTTGTTTAAATACATTTCTAAAATTTCATGTTTTGAGTATTTTTGCTCTAACCGAATGGCGAGCCATAACTCTTGCACTTTTCGTTTTAATGTCTTTTCGGGCGTTAAGAAGGAAAGTTTTACAACTTGTTGTGTAATTGTACTTCCACCTTCAGCGCCAAACCCTTCGCGAATGTTCGCTAAAACCGCTCCGAAAAAGCGCACAATATCAAAACCGTGATGTTTGTAGAAGCGAGCATCTTCCGTAGCGAGCACAGCTTCTTCAAGCAATTTTGGAATATCGTTGTATGATACATAAATGCGCTTTTGTTGACCAAGTTCCACTACTTTTTGCCCGTTGACGTCGTATACGATTGAAGCTAAAGGATCGCGTAACAACGTTTCATCGAGTGGCGGCGCATCTTTAATCATCCATGCAAACGCTGCGACGCCGGAAAACATACCCATTGTCATGATGAGCAACATAATGAGAACAATTTTTTTCATTATTGAACGCCCTCGCTGACGCGGACGTTGTTTTTTTTGTTGCGCTTGTTTTCGTTCTGTTCGTGAACGATAGTTTGCCATATCGTTCCTCCTATTCTAAAAATATAGTTTGTCCACAATTTGAATATAATCGATTCGTGGGTGATAGCCAAGCGGAATGACATAACCATGCCGTTCGACTTCCGCCTTTGTCATCGATTTGCGTCCACCTTGTTGCTTGCGCTCCCAATACTCAAGGAGGTGATGTGCGTCCAATAAATACGTTTCGTCAAACGTCGTAAAACGCAAAATCACGAAGCAAATCGCTCCGTGGGCTAGCACTTGTTTCATATGTTCAATTTGGTGCTCGTGAAAATTTTGAAGCGGAAACGACGTACGATTTCTCGTTTCCTTTGCTTCAAAGTCAATATATTTCCCACGGTATATGCCGTTATAGTCCGTTGTGGACGGTTGTTTAAAATACGCTTCTTTAATGACGGCAGCGCTTCGTTTCGGATAATCGACGCGCACAATTTGTACTGGCGTCGGTTTTTTATGAATGACGGCAATACCTTGGGCTAAGTAATAGGCGTTTGTTTCATTTAAATCTGCCTCAAGCGTCATTCCGCGATTTCCATATGTTTCTGCAGCGCTAGCACGCAACGTGTGTTTATCTTCTTTTTTCTCATACGCTCGCCCATTCGGATATTTCAACATATCATCCCCCCTTGAATGTTCACCATTATACCATATGTTTCGTCTGTTCGTCATTTGCTCGAAAATTAGAAAAAGAAAGATGTTTTGACAGGAAAATAAGAAAGTGATATAAATATTTTGTATATATGTATATTCAAAAATTTGAATATATAAAAAAGGTGGGGTACTGTTTGAAGCGGTTTCAAGGATACACCATGGCTCATTTTCAAAAAGATTTATTATCAGGGTTTATTGTGGGTGTGATTGCTTTACCGCTCGGGATGGCGTTTGCAATTGCTTCCGGTGTAAACCCAGAGTACGGAATTTATACGACAATCGTTGCAGGTATTCTCATTTCTCTTTTTGGTGGATCGAAATATCAGATTGGAGGACCTACAGGGGCATTTATCCCTATTTTATTAGGTATTGTATTAACATATGGATATGAAAATTTACTTGTCGCAGGTTTTTTATCAGGAATTATGCTTGTGTTATTTGGAGTTTTGCGCTTAGGCTCTCTTATTAAGTTTATTCCTCGTCCTGTGACGATCGGATTTACAGCAGGAATTGCTGTTATTATTTTTGTCGGTCAAATTCCTAATTTTCTAGGATTAAATGTAAAGAAACATGAAGCGTTTATTGACAACATGAAGGAAATATGGATACATTTTCATGATATCAATATATATAGTGTTCTCATTGCATCGATAGGACTTGTCGTTCTGTTGTTTGCTCCTAAAGTTGCCCCTAAAATACCGAGCCCATTATTAAGTTTGGTTGTTTCAAGTTTATTTGCCTTTTTCTTATTCGAAAATAAAGTAGCAATCATCGGCTCCGTTTACGGGGAAATTCCAAATACGCTCCCGCATGTTTCGATCCCTAATTTCACACTAGAGCACATATATGAGATGATCAGACCAGCTTTTGTTATTGCGATGCTTGGCGCAATTGAATCTTTGCTATCGGCGGTCGTTGCTGACGGAATGACAGGAGAAAAACATCATAGCAATCGTGAATTAATCGGACAAGGAATTGCGAATATAGTCACGCCTTTTTTTAGCGGAATTCCAGCGACAGGTGCAATCGCACGAACAGCAACGAATATTAAAAGTGGGGCAGTGTCTCCATTGTCCGGTATCATCCATGGCATCGTTGTTCTCGTCATTTTACTTGTTTTTTCCCCTTATGCATCACATATTCCGCTAGCGAGTATGGCACCGATTTTAATGATTGTTGCTTGGAACATGAGTGAACGAAAAGAGTTTATACATGTGTTAAAAATGAAGTCAGCCGATTCAATTGTTCTTGTCATTACATTTGTTTTAACGATTTTCGTGAATTTGACTGTTGCTGTGGAAGTAGGGCTTATTTTAGCTGTACTATTGTTTGTAAAAAGAATGACAGATGTATTCCAAGTATTTAAAGTACTTCCAGATGAGCAAAGGAAAAAAGTCAGTCCCCGAATGGTTGAACAAGGAAGAGACTGCCCACAAATTAGTATATATACAATTGATGGTCCGTTGTTTTTCGGTGTCGCTCAAATGTTTGAGCAATCAATTATGGCGACAATAAACCATACCCCGCGTGTTCTTATTTTACGCATGAGCAAAGTACCGTATATGGATCAAACAGGGGAAGCGAATTTAGCAAGTCTTGTTGAGCATTTTCAATCGAAAGGTGGAATCATTTTTGTTTCCGGTATACAACAACAACCGAAAGAGATGTTAAAAAGATGTGGATTATATGATAAAATTGGCGAAGAAAACTTTTTCGAGCATACAGGGGAGGCGCTAAAAACCGCTTTTTTACACATTAACCAAACGCAATGTGTTGGTTGTAAGCATTTTGCGTTTTCAGAGTGTCGCCAGTCATGCCATATTCAAGAAGAACAAGTGGTCAGTCATTTTAAAACAGAATATGTTGGAGGAAACAAATGAACCTAGAATTACAGCAATTCAAAGCGGAGTTTTTCAAGGCTTTAGCCCATCCTTTGCGTATTCGTATTTTAGAATTATTAGCGGAAGGAGATAAAAACGTCAACGAATTACAAACGTTAATCGGTGCAGAAGGATCTGCCGTATCCCAACAACTGAGCGTGTTGCGTTCAAAAAACATTGTATATGGAACGAAAGATGGGAATCGAGTAATTTATTCATTACGTGATCCGATGATTGTTGATTTGTTGAACATTGCCAAACAAATTTTTAATAATCATTTAATTGATGCGATTTCTATTTTAGATAAAATGAATGAAGAGAAAGAGACAGGGGGAACGTGACCCCCCTGTCTCTTTTATGTAGAAGGACGGTCTGGACCTTTTAGCTTTTTGTCGCCAAAACCTGTCGTTTCTTCTTGCTTCGGTTTTTGTTTTTTCTTTTGTTCTTTTTTCGCCATCGAAATGCCTCCTTTCGCCTTTTTATTTTGACCGATTATATTAAAAACATGCGCATAGATTTGTCGAATTTTGTATGTACAACACTTTGTTTGCCGAATTTCTTCTAGTTTTGTCAGTCGAGAAGGGAGGAGAAGAATGATGGCGAATGTGTATGGCAAAGGTCGAAAGGGGAGTTGGAGGATGGAACATATTCAAATGCAACTACAACAGTTGTTTGAGGAGATTGAACAGTTGGAAAATAAATTAAAAGAGCGTATAGAAGAACAAATGGCTACACATTACGATATGCAGCAAGATAGTTTACAACACATCGAACGCCAACTCGACAACATGGAACGGCAGGTTGAAAAAAAAGAAACGTATACGTTCGCTCCAGCGATATAAAAAAGGTGGCATAGCAGCCACCTTCTATTCTTTTACCCGTTCAATCGTGACCGGGCGATGCTCTTCGCTTCCTACTGTATCAATGGCGTAGTCAACCACTTCACGTTGCTTCGATGACGCCAATTCGCCATGTTTTGGTTTTTCGCTTTCATGCCCTTTTTTCTTATGGTGAAAATGAACACCACGACCCATTTTCATCGTCCTCCTTTTCCATGCTAGCGTCTCATTTAGCATGGCACAAGAGAGGATCAATCATTCGGCACTCGCTAAATATTGCTTCACTCGTTCATCATCAGGTTTGTAAGCGCCAAGTGCTTCTAAATCGCGCACGAGATGGCGATACACGCCAAGCGGCAATTCGTTGCGCAAATACAGTTGACGCGCAAAATCGAGCAATTCGTTTGCATCAATCGGCTCATATTGTTTTGTTGCAATAAACTTGTTTTTTAATTCAATAATTGTCATAATTATTCCTCCCCCTTTTGCACTTATCATAACATAAAAAAAGACAACATGTTAAATTCAAAAAATTGAGAATTCCGACATCGATTGACACGATTAGTCACGAACCATTTTAGTTAAAAGCGAATACGATGTAATGAAAGGAGATGAGAAGCTATGTATCAACCATGGTCTACTGTGCAAATGCCACATATTCCATCTGTTCATTATTATCCATATTATTCTCAACCGACTTCGTTTCCGACCCAGCCAGTCGTTCCGTCAGTTGTACCGCCGATGTCTCCATTCGCTCCGCTAACCGCTTCTCCTTTTGTACCGCCGATGTCTCCATTCGTTCCTATCCCGAAACCGCCAAGCTTGCTTGAGCAGTTTAAAACAAAAGAAGGAACGTACGATATAACAAAAATGATGAATACGATGGGGCAGGCGGTGCAGGTCATGAACCAAATGAGCGGGCTTGTAAAAGGACTAACGCAAACGTTTAAATTGTAACGTTTGCGTTTTTTCGTATCGTTATTCAATTCGGATAAATGTTTTTTTCTGTGGGAGACGAATGATCAGCTTACCGTCTTGAAATGATGCGTGAATGTCTGATTCACTCACGGGATAAGGGAGAAAAATAGATTTCGTCGCTCGTTCATATGTGCGTTGGCGATGAACGATTTTCTTTTCATCATCAATTGTTTCCGTCTGTTCATCGTAAACAACCGACAATAAAAGGCGTGTATCATCTATGAACTGCAAATGAATACTGTCACGTTTCGCGTTTGGAATATGGGCAATGATGACGTATTCCTCATTCGTTTCACGAACATCAATCGGAATATAAACAGGTGAAAATGTGCGATGAACATATTCATCAAGCGCATGCAACAATTTTTTTAACGATCGATCATCAAAAAACGAATCGAGCATATGAGACAAATCTTTTTTCATCAGCATTCACTCCTTATGACATACGTTTGTTCGTAATATATGCAGGAAAAAAGTAAATCGTGCGCGAAACTTTTTATGTCGTCATTCGTAAATATGTAAAAGAGATGAGAAAGGAAGAGATCGCGTGCAAAGAAAAAGGAAGGAAAACAAGCGACTAAACGCGGGACAGATCGTAAACAAATATAAAGAAAAAGGAATGAATATTAGCTTATGCAAACCACGTTCAGCTATTAAATGGCTTTTTGTGCAAAACAGTTGCCTTTTTCCACGTATATGATACAATGAAACTAAAGTTCATACATGTCAAGAGACGAAGAGAGACCATACATGCATAATAAGCAAGACTTATTGTGCCTGTTTTGGTCTCTTTTTGTTTCTAAGGGGGAGTAGTTATGTTTTCTGCAAAACAACGGATGCAAATGATTGAGGAAATGTGTAAAACGACGTATGATGTACTCGTCATTGGCGGGGGAATTACCGGTTGTGGCATTGCGCTCGATGCGACGACGCGCGGAATGAAAACAGCGCTTGTTGAGATGCAAGATTTCGCGGCGGGTACGTCAAGTCGTTCAACAAAGCTCGTTCATGGCGGATTACGTTATTTAAAACAGTTCGAAGTGAAAATGGTCGCAGAAGTAGGAAAAGAGCGGGCGATCGTGTATGAAAACGGTCCGCATGTGACAACTCCGGAATGGATGTTATTGCCGATTCATCGCGGGGGCACGTTCGGCAGATGGAGCACATCGATCGGTCTATGGGTGTACGATCATTTAGCTCGCGTCAAAAAAGAAGAGCGCCGAACGATGTTATCAGCAGATGAGATACGACAAAAAGAACCGTTAATTAAACGGGATGGATTGCTTGGTGGCGGCTGTTATGTTGAATATCGAACAGATGATGCCCGACTGACGATCGAAGTGGTGAAAAAAGCGGTAGAATGTGGGGCACATGCGGTAAACTATGTGCAAGCGGAATCGTTTTTGTACGATGAAAACGGACGTGTCATTAGTGTCATATGCCGAGAGCAAATGACAGGAAAATCGTTTACGATACATGCGAAAAAAATAGTCAATGCGGCAGGTCCATGGGTCGATGTACTTCGTGAAAAAGATCGATCAAATGTCGGAAAAAAATTACGCTTAACAAAAGGGGTGCACATTGTCGTTGATCAAGCGCATTTTCCACTCAAGCAGGCGGTATATTTTGATACGCCTGACGGTCGCATGGTGTTTGCTATTCCGCGCGAAGGAAAGACGTACGTTGGCACGACAGATACGTTTTATGACGGAGATCGCGTCCATCCGAAAATGACAAGCGAAGATCGCGATTATTTATTGCGCGCCATTCGTTACATGTTCCCATCCGTTCATTTGACGGAACAACATATTGAATCAAGTTGGGCTGGATTGCGTCCACTCATTTATGAAGAGGGGAAAGATCCATCTGAAATTTCACGGAAAGATGAAGTTTGGCAATCGCCATCTGGTCTTATTACGATTGCAGGCGGAAAGTTGACAGGCTATCGCAAAATGGCTGAAACTGTTGTTGACTTGATCGCTAAACAGCTAGGTGGGACGTATCCACCGTGTCAAACGAAACATTTGCCGATTTCCGGTGGGGACGTTGGCGGGGCAAGCAAATGGCATGCGTTTATGGCCGAAAAAATAGCCGAAGGAATGGCTTGCGGCTTAACGGAACAACAAGCAAAACGGCTCGTGCAGCGATACGGTACGAATGTCGATCGTTTATTTGCCCTTACAAACACGTATGACCGAAATAAAACGTCCCTTCCGCTCGATTGGTATGTGATGTGTGTATATGGGCTCGAACACGAAATGACTGTCACACCCCTTGACTTTTTTATTCGTCGCACAGGGGCACTCTTTTTCGACATTGCTACCGTTCGCCAGCTAAAAGAAGCAGTCGTTGCATTGATGCAGTCATATTTTAACTGGACAGATGAGGAGCGAAACCAATATGAACAACAAGTAAACATGGCGCTTCATGATGCAGTCATTCCATGTACGGAATGTTAGGCGGGTTCTCCCGCCTTTTTTTCGATCTTTTTTCTCTTGTTCTATATGATGAAGTTGCTCGATCAAAAACGATTTGTCAGCCATTTCTTTCGCTTCGTGTATACATACGTGTAAAAAAGAACACCGACGACATAGTCGGTGTTAATGAATGTTAATGAAATTGTATGTCAATTCGTTTTTTGCCATCCGCTTGTGCTTTCGGAATGCGAATTTCAAGCACCCCATTTTTATACGATGCTTGTACGTTTTCATGTGCGGCAGGGGAAGGAAGGGGGATCGTGCGATAAAATCGTCCGTAAAATCGCTCTTGCCGATGCATATGTTCATCTCGCACATCATGTTGTCGCCGCACTTGTCCACTAATCGACAGCGTTTGATGATCAATATGAATATCAACGTCTTCTTTTCGCTCTAGTCCGGGAATGTCACATGTCACAATCATTTCTTTTTCATTTTCATGCACATCGACGCGCGGCATACGAAACATATCATCCATATGCGATAAAAAGGAAGGGAAGTTAGAAAACATACGTTCTACATCTCGGCGCATCACATCTAATGAACGAAATGGATCCATCGTAAAACCTCCTCGTATCATATTCGCTACGTATTTTGCGCAAATGGCGAGATGTTATACAAAAAACTTGCCTTAGCGCGAAGGCAAGTTTTCCAACTGTTGCACATATAAACGAACGAGTTCGTATTGTTGTTTAGCATCGAGCGAGGATGTCGCAATTCGCTTCATCGCTAATGAAAATTTTTCGTAAGGTGATTTTCTCAAACGCGGATGTGTCATTTCATCTAATAAATCACGGCGAATTGCGTCGAGTAGTACATCTTCTGCTTCGTTTTCCGTTGCGGGTAGCGAACGGTTTGACCATAATGATCGATACGCTTCTAACAGTTCCAAAAAAACTCCCCCCTTAGTCAATACGTTCAATCGTTTCTGCCATTTGTAAAAACGGGTCTAATTCATTTGTTTGTTGCACAAAAATTGTCAATCGCATCGGCGTTCCGTTTTTTACAACGAACACATATATTTCACCATCTTCAATGGTGCTTTTATATACATCTGCGCCGTTCAAACGTGCTCCTCTTGCCCATGTTATTTTTTCGACCTTCCCATCTTTACTGCTTGCTTTTACATATTGTTCGGCTTGCTCAGAAATTAATGACCAATCTGCGCCTTCATCTATGAGTTCAACGGTCATCGATGCTTTTTCTTCATCAAGAAAAATCATATCTTTTCCTGGCTCGATCGCTTCGGCTTGATAACCGTCTAAAATATTCGCTTGAAACGGCTGATTGCTACTTTTATATGTGTAAAATGATTCGTTCGGTTGTTCACTCGTTTCCGTTTCTGCCCGTTGAATCGTTTTTGCCATCGTCATAAATTTGTCTATCCAATTATTTTCTTTTTTTGTAAATACAGTTAAAAACATCGGGGCATTTCCTGTTACACCAATAATATAAACGACACTATCATCCACATGTGCTTCATACGCAATTGTATCTTCAAATGGCAACGTTCCTTCAAACGGTGTTGTTTGTTCCGATACAGCCATTGCTCGTTCTTTTGCATATGTTTCTATTTTGTCTGCCGCGTCTTTCGGCAACAGCTCAATGCGCATCCATTGCTCTTGTTCGCTTTCATGCATGACGACATCTTTTCCCGGCTCTTCCGCTTCTAAACTGAATTTTGGTAATAACGAAATTGTAAACGGTTGATTCGTACTTTCAACAGGTGTCAATTCAAGCGGGGCTTGTTCTTTTGGCTGTTCTTTATTTACAACAGGCTGTTTTGCTGGCGCAGCTGTTTGTTCGTTACATGCAGAGAGCAGTGTGGCAGCTGCAACGATGCTAATGAATAACTTCGATCGTTGTTTCATATGTGTCGCTCCTTTAATCGTTTTTACTTTTATTGTCGTATAGTTTGACGTTTCATGCAAGTGTTCCTTTATATACAACCGTACGATTTCGCCCTTGCTGTTTCGCTTCATATAAAGCAATATCCGCCTGTTTAAATAGCTCTGTTTCATTTGTTGCAAGCGTCGGGAAAAGCGAAACACCGATGGAAACTGTAATATGCACCGTTTGTTTTTGCACGACAAATGGATGACGCTCAATTGTTGCTCGGACATGTTCGGCAAATGTCACCGCTTCATGTTCACAGCTTGAAAGCAATATTGAAAATTCTTCTCCGCCATTGCGAAAAGCAATACCGTTTTTCGGAACGAGCGAGCGAATAAGTACACCAAGATCACGTAAAATGACATCTCCGCCATCGTGCCCGTATAAGTCGTTAATCGATTTAAAGCGATCAATATCAAATAAAATAAGCGTTAAACAGCCATTTTGTCGTTTCGCTTGTGCTATTTTTTCATGTAATAACGTATGAAACTGACGGACATTATAAAGCCCGGTCAAAAAATCAGTCGTTGCCCATCGTTTATAATGTTGCAACATTTCTTTTGATTGGCGAATATCTTTGCAAATATTCGCGGCTACATATGTCGCGATGATCGAGATAGGCCAGAAAATGGCTAACGTTCCGGTGTAAATGTGGCGATCTGGAATATTAATGAATAAGGCAATCGAAATGAAACACATGCTGTAGATGTTCATCCAAAACGTTGTTACCGTGATGTTTCGCTTCATCCAACGACTTATTAGTCCGCAGCCGATCGCAATTGCAACGGAAATAAAAAAAGAAACGAGCGACGCAAACATATTACCGAATAAAAATCGTCCTGTTCCCATCATGATTCCTGCCGCCAATGCGCTTGGCATGCCGCCGTAGTAGCTGACGACAACGAGCGGAACGTGCCGCAAATCCGCAATGATCCCATGTCCAAGTGGAATCGAAAAAAACATAAGCACAATGCTTAATAAACCACAAAAAGCCCCAGCAAGTAGGCGCACATAAAAAGGAGATTGTTGATGAATATTTGGAGAGAAAAATTTGCTAATTAAATAAAAACCCGCAATAAGTATTCCACTATTGGCGATAAATTGTTTGATCATCATCCGTTCCCCCCTCTCTTTGCCAATATATGCGAACGAAAAAAAGATGTTGCGGACAAACGCCGCAACATCTTTAAATGGAAATTACCCATTCACCATTTCGCATGATCGGCTCGCGTACGCCGTCTTTTGTAACACCATCGACGTTTAATTCATGAGAACCGATCATAAAATCTTCATGCACTAAGCTATCGTTTGCTCCGCGTTCAAGCAACTCTTCTGTGCGCATATTCGTGCCGCCTTCGATATTTGTCGGATACGCTTTACCAAGCGCCAAATGTGAGGCGGCATTTTCATCAAATAACGTGTTGTAGAAAATGAGGTTCGATTGTGAAATTGGCGAGCGATGCGGCACGAGCGCAATTTCTCCTAATCGACGTGCACCTTCATCTGTATCAAGCAAATGTTTCAATGTGTCGTAACCGACCTCAGCTGTAAAATCAACAACTTTACCATCTTTAAATGTGAGCGTAAAGCCGTCAATAATATTTCCGCCGTAGTTGAGTGGCTTTGTATTGCGAACTACGCCGTTTGTTCCGTCTTTATGCGGCATCGTAAACACTTCTTCTGTCGGCATATTTGGATTAAATACAATGCCGTCAGTACTTTTCGCTGCGCCACCAGCCCAAATATGTCCATCCGGCAATGCAACGGTTAAATTTGTTCCTGGTCCGTCATAAATGAGCTGTTTATATTGTTTGTTGTTTAAATAATCGACAATGCGTGCTAACTTCTCATTATGCGTTTTCCATGCCGCAATTGGATCGTCTTGGTCGACGCGAGTCACTTGGAAAATCACGTCCCATAATTTTGCAATGGCTTCGTCCTCATTCATATTCGGAAATACTTTTTTCGCCCATGCTGGCGTCGGCACAGCAATTAATGACCAACAGTTATGATCGGCCATTAAGCGGCTGCGATAATTTTGTAGCGCGATGCTTGCTGCTTTTGTTGCCGCAGCTACTCGCGCAGGATCAATATCTTTTAATAAGTCTGGATTCGGTGCATAAATGCTTAAAAACGCCCCACCTTTTTCAGCGACTTCCTCGCGTCCTTTCGCAAGCCATGTCGGATATTCATGAAGCGCTTCTTCTGGCGCGTGTTTAAATTTTATGTACGTCATTTCTTCATCGCTCCACTCGACGTGCACATGTTTTGCCCCAGCTTCGTACGCTTTTTTAGCAATTTCGCGAACAAGTGGAGCAGACGGCAGCGGAGCGTTAATAAACAACGTTTGCCCAGGTTGAATGTTTACCCCAACACGCACAGCAAGTTGTGCGTATTTTTGTAACTGTTTTTCTAACATAACAACGCCTCCTTATTGTAAAGCATACTATCATTTTAACAAAAGGAACGATGTTGTGAAAACATTTTCACTTGTATTATTATTTATTATTAAGGAACATCATTGGAAAGGGAATGACTCATGGAATGTGGTGACAAACAATTATTTTATGTTGAAGGCATGTTTATTTGTGCTCATGAACGAACGGTTGATGTACAAGTCAAAGGAGAGACGCTCACATTTACGACGACAGAACCGCTCATCGGTTTTTGTGCGGGAGATGACGTTGGCGTCGCTTTTTGTGAAATGGGTGAAGAAAAAAAGCTCATTTCCATTGAGCGACAAGACGGTCCACCGCTTTCGTATGTGAACGGTGAATGGTTTGCGGAAATTATATTTATCGATTCGATTGATGAGACAACGTTTTTATTTGATTTATATCGCTCCCCTTATCGTGATCATGAACGAATGATGACAACCGAACCGCTTTCGCGTGAACGTGGAACGATGATGACCGTTGTATTTGTTCGACAAGACGGAAAAAATGTATTAAAGAAGGTGGTAAGCGGATGAATGTGGTCATTGCACCCGATTCATTTAAAGGAAGTTTATTAGCGAGCGAAGTGTGCACCATTATTAAAGAAGCGTTTCGCTGTGAATATCCAGAAGCGGCAGTCGTCGCTGTTCCGATGGCAGACGGGGGAGAAGGGACGATGGAAGCGATCGTTTCTGCGATGAACGGCTCTTTTCAGTATGTCACAGTTCGCGGTCCGCTTTTTGAAACGAGGCGGGCGGCATATGGTGTCGTTCAGGATACGGCAGTCATTGAAGTCGCTCAAGTCATCGGCTTGCCGCTCGTTCCAATGAAAAGGCGCAATCCGCTTCACACGACCACATATGGTGTGGGCGAAGTGATCGCGACAGCACTTGATGCGGGGTATCGCCGTTTTGTCATCGGACTTGGCGGAAGTAGTACAAACGACGGTGGGTTCGGCATGTTATGTGCGCTCGGTGCGAAGTTTACGAGCGCCAAAGGAGAGCTGTTGCCTCCGGTTCCGTCTTCTTTGCCACAAATCGCTCATGTTAATATGGCAACGCTGGATCGACGTCTGTATGAAAGCGAGTTTCTCATTGCATGTGATGTCGATAATCCGCTTTATGGGGAGCGTGGGGCATCGTACGTATTTGGACCGCAAAAGGGAGCAAATGATGAAACGGTTCGTATATTAGACCAGTGGCTATATACTTATGCAAAAACAATTGAACAGAAAATCGGGCGTTCATATGCACATGAGCAAGGAGCCGGTGCAGCAGGCGGTTTAGGTTTTGCTTTTTTATTGCTTGGAGGAAAATTAATTTCTGGAGCAAAACTTGTCGGGGAAACGGTGCAACTGCCGGAAAAAGTGAAATGTGCACATATCGTCATTACAGGAGAAGGGAAAAGCGACGAGCAAACGTTATACGGGAAAGTTCCATTTTACGTTGGACAATTAGCGAATGAATATGACGTCCCCGCTTTTTTATTATCCGGCAGTCTCGGTGACGGATTTGAAAAACTATATGAATATTTCGTTACTTGTGATGCGATTGCGACAAAACCGATGACCGTAGAACAATGCATGCAATCAGCTTCCACACTTTTATATACGAAAGCACGCAACCTCGCTCGTACGTTCAAGCGGTTTTCCTAGTCGAAAACCGCTTCATTTACGCCTCTTTTCTTATTATTAAACATTGTTCTAAATGAACAATAAACAAGGGGGACAACGTCCCCCTTGTTTATTCCGTTTGTTCAACTAATTGCATAGATAAGGAAGATAAATGTTTCATCACACGATGAATCTCTTCAATGGATCGTAAAATATAGTCGATTTGTTGTCGGCTTTCTTGGAACAGATGAGTATGATGGTCGAGTTCCATTTTTGAGGCAGCCATTGCTCCTTTTGTTTGTCCAACTTGATTAGAAGCTTCTTTTGCCATTGTACTCATATCATTCATTTTTTGGACAAGGGTTGCAACTTGATGGTAATTCGTTTCTATTCCTTCAATGATATGTGTGCTCATTTGCTTTGTATGTTCAGCTAGTTTACGTACTTCATCAGCAACGACAGCAAATCCTTTTCCTGCTTCCCCTGCCCGAGCAGCTTCAATTGCAGCGTTTAAAGCAAGCAAATTTGTTTGATCTGCAATCGTTTGAATTTGAGAAGATGTATTACGAATGCTTTCAGATGAGCTAGATAATTGTTGTAAAATAGTGAGCACATCGTTTACTTTATCGACCACTTCATCGAATGTTTTGCGCGTTTGTTCAACTTGTTGCTCTGTTGAGTTCATAAGGCTAGATAAGTTTTGACTACTTTTCTGCGTCATTTCTGTCTGTTCTCTCACTTTTCTTGCTTTTTCTTCAGCTTCACTTAGCCCTGCCTCTGTTTGTTCAATTGAAGCAGCAAGCTGTTGACCCATATCACGCAGTTGTAATTGAGTAGCGGCTTGTTTTTTTGTCAGTTGCTCTAGCTTTTCCATCCGTTCATCCATATAAGCACTCATAATGAGTTGCGAATCAAAATTAATGAGATGAAACAATGCAACGAGTGTATGCGTCCATTTATCGATATGTCCTTCTTTTTGTATATAAGGTAATAAGTGCGGAAGGAGTCCCATGACGATTGCTTCATATGTTGCAATCATCCACTCAATCGGCAATCCACGTTCATGATGATTGCGACCTAACTTTTTCCGAAACGTCACATAGTCATCGTTAATTGTTGCAGAAAAGAGCGAGTCAATATACTGGATAAATACAGACTTTAAACGATCACGTGTTGTTTTGTTATTAGCAATTGACTGGAGTAGTGGGAATGAGTACAAATGATTTAATACATCTTCAATGGCTTCATGAACATGCTCCATAACGAGTGGCTTTATTTCACGCAATAGTTGCAAGTGCCCTTCCTTTACCCCCATGTAACGCAAGCGCTCGATGATATCTTCTGCTGTATGTACGATTGCTGCTCGACGATCTAAGTTGAACGGCATCGTTTGTTTTTTAGTAAAAAACATTCAAGCTCACCTTCCTCTTTACTGTTTATAGTTTCATTATATGTTTTTCATTGTGCGTTGACGAACAATAATGCTCTTTAGCATCATAAAAATTTGTTATAAATAAACAAGTATAAAAATGAGGTAGGCGCACATTTTTATTTATTAGCCTCTCGTCCATCTGCTTTTTATTTCTTGTACATATGATGTGAGAAAAAGGAGGGATGCGCGTGCCGTGGATCATTTTTGCATACGTCATTGTTTATTACGTCGTGTTGCTCGTGACATCTAGTCAAGTAGAAGCAGTTGTTAGCTCAATTTTTTCATTGTGTGGCATACTTCTTTCGGTAATGTGGCTATGGCATGCATCTTTGCGAATCCAATCAAACGAGCGCATATTTTGGAAATGGATGACCGCTGGTGCAACTTTCTATTTTATCGCTGAAATGATTTATCGCATATACGAATGGAAGGTTCAAGCTGAACCCCCATTCCCAAGTTGGGCTGATATCTTTTACATCGCTCATTCACTCACGTATATCACTGCATTACTATATATTATCATGCAACAGCGAAAACAAATCGGCATGTGGCAAGCACTATTAGATACGCTGATCGTAACATGTGTGACGATAGTATATAGTTGGATTTATATCGTTCAGCCGATTATTCGCTTGGACAAAGGAATATTATACGTTTCTATTTTAGTTACTTATCCACTTCTTGATCTCGTCATGTTATTTTTACTTTTGTTTCTCTTTTTCGCAACAAACGTTCGCAACATTTGGTTATGGAACATTGGCGGTGTTGGCTTATTTGTATTTACAGATACAATATATTTCATTGAAATGGTGCACCTCGATTACGAACCAAATTCATGGTTAGATCCGTTATGGATTTTAAGTGTACTTATGATTGGATTGTCAGGATATAACGCAAAAGAAAACGATTTAGCGTTTCAAAAGAAAGAGCATTTTTCCACGTTCAAAACGATTTTTCCGTATATATGTTTTCTCGTTTTATTATGGGCTCCTTTCATTTCTCCAGACGATCGCATCGCCATCGCCTGCCTTGTTTTTGCGGTCGGATTAATTTTTGTTCGCCAATTGATGACGCTGCAAGAAAATCGACAGCTTTTGCAACAACTGCAAATATTAAATGACGACTTAGAGCAGAAAGTTGCGGCGCGAACAAGGGAATTAATGTATGTAAACGAACAGCTTGCTTATGCCGAAAATCACGATTTTTTAACAGGACTTTTCAATCGGCGATCATTCGTCATCAATCTTGAGCGAGAGATCATTCGTGCTAAAAATGAACAACGTTGTCTCGCTGTCATTTTTATCGACATTGACCGTTTTAAACATATTAATGACTATTTTGGACATCACATCGGGGATGAATTAATTGTACACATCGGAAAGGTATTAAAAGAAAAAGCTCGCCCGACCGACATTGTCGCTCGACAAGGCGGTGATGAATTTACAATAATTTTTACACCGTTACATCATATCGATGAGCTTCGCCGTTTTGTCAATGACATCGTTTCAATTAGCAAACAACCGATCGCTGTTAAACATTTAGATATGCGTGTATCGTTTAGCGTAGGAGTAGCGGTGTATCCGTATGATGGGGAAACGGGCGATACGTTAATGAAACATGCCGATATGGCAATGTATCGCGCCAAAGAACAAGGGAAAAACCAATATCAGTTTTTTAACGGTGAAATGGATCGCGTCGTTTTGCAAAAAACGACCATTGAAACTGCGCTTCACGAAGCGATTGAAAAAAAACAGTTTACGCTATTTTATCAGCCACAATTTGATGTGCAAACAGGGGAATTAATTGGGATGGAGGCGCTCATTCGCTGGATTCACCCAGAGCTTGGTATGATTTCACCAGGCGTTTTCATTCCAATTGCCGAAGAAACAGGACAAATTATTGCGATTGGTGAATGGGTGATGGAAGAAGCATGTCGTCAAGTGAAAGCATGGAACGAACAAATGGGGCGATCGTTTCGTATGAGCGTCAACATTTCGCCAAAACAATTTTTAAAAGAAAACTTTGTTGAACATATTCATTCTGTCTTACAACAAACGAACTTGTCCCCAAACAAACTCGATTTAGAAATTACAGAAGGGGTGGCTGTATTTAACGAGCAATATACGATCCAGAAATTACAACAATTAAAACAGCTCGGTGTTTGCATTTCAATTGACGATTTCGGAACCGGCTACTCATCGCTTAGTTATTTGCGCAAATTTCCAATTGATCGTTTGAAAATCGCAAAACCATTTATTGACGGGATTACAGAAGAAAAAGAAGACGTCGCCGTTGTCAAAGCCATTATTGTACTTGCGAAAAACTTAAAATTGCGCGTCATTGCCGAAGGGGTAGAAACGTTGCAGCAATTGCACATTCTTCGCTCGTTACAATGCGATGAAATTCAAGGATATGTGCTCGGAAAGCCTGTGCCTGCCCATCTCTTTGTAAAAACATACATCGAAAACCAACTTCTAACCGATTGAAGTTGGTTTTTTTTATAAATAAATTGACAATGATAATCAATTCGTGTAATTTAAAATGATTCGTGCGCCATATGAAATACCCGCTGTCACAGTTGTAGCGGTCAAGGGGCTTCCGTTTTTTCTTTTCATCCCGGTGTGCTCGTATCGCTCATCGGTGCCCCTTATTTCGTATATTTGTTATGGAAAAAGAAATAAACGTATGGTACGATAAGTGTAAACTATTTTATTTATAAGGTTTACAAAAAGGGGAGAGGTGCATTGTGGGAGGAATTGCAAGTACATATCGAACAACTAGCCGAAAAAGCGCAAAAACGAACGTTAGTCCAAGTAGAAAGTGAAGGTTGTTTTATACATATGGACGGTCGCCATCTATTTAATTTGTCATCGAACAACTATTTAGGTCTCGCGAACGACGAACGATTAATTCATGCCAGCATAGAGGCAACAAGAAGATACGGCGTTGGAGCGACTGCTTCACGACTTGTCGTTGGGAATCATCCGCTATATGAACGAGCAGAAGAAGCGTTGATCCGTTGGAAAGGTTGTGAAGCCGCACTTATTATGAATAGTGGCTATACTGCTAACGTCGGTATTCTTTCTTCCTTAGCCGGACGAGATACACTAATTTTTAGTGATAAATGGAATCATGCAAGCATCGTTGATGGCGCTCTGTTAAGTCGAGCAGAAGTGAAACGTTATCGCCATGCCGATATGGACCATTTAGAAATGTTATTAAAGAAAGCAGAAAGACATAAACGGAAAATCATTGTGACGGATACAGTTTTCAGTATGGATGGAGATGTTGCACCGTTACGTGATCTCGTTATGTTAAAGGAAGCGTACGGTGCAATGCTCATCGTGGACGAAGCACATGCGAGTGGTGTATATGGGAAAAACGGGGAAGGAATGGCTCACGAGCTTCAACTAGCACAACATATTGACGTACATATGGGGACATGTAGTAAGGCGCTCGGCGCATACGGGGCATATGTCACTGGAAAGCGCGTCTTTATCGATTATTTGATTAACACGATGCGTCCATTTATTTTTACAACTGCATTACCTCCAAGCGTTCTCGGTGCCATTTGTGCAGCTGTTCATATCGTGCAACACGAGATCACATTGCGTCACCATTTACATGCATTAAGCGATTACTTCCGTACACGTCTTCAACAGGTGGGGTTTCATATCGGGAAAAGTACGACGCACATTGTACCGATCATCGTTGGCGACAACGAACGAGCGCTTGCGTTTAGCGCTCAATTGCGACAGCGTGGTATTGCTGCTGTTGCGATTCGCCCACCAACTGTACCAGAAGGCACAGCGCGCATTCGTTTTTCACTTATGGCGACGATGACAAACGAACAAATCGATTGGGCGCTGTCGCACATTTTGGAAGTTGGAAAAGAAATGAGGCTGATCGCATGAATGTGTTATTATTGCCTGGATGGGGGATGAAAGGTAACGTTTTTACCCCGCTCATTGAAGCGCTTCAGCTAAATGATGTTACGATCGTTGAATGGGAGCATATGCGCGATGTGAATCATTTTTTTACGAAAGCAGAAGAAGCGTTGCACGCTCCTTCGCTTGTGATCGGTTGGTCACTTGGATCGCTCGTTGCTTTACAACTCGCTACGCACCCGTATGTTACGCATCTTATATGTATTGGTGGCACAAGCCGGTTTACAACATCAGAAAATTATGATGCAGGTTGGCATGCGCGCGTTGTTGAGCGTATGAAAGTACAATTAGTGCGACAACCGAATAAAACGATGCGGTCGTTTATTGATATGTTGTGGGGAGAGAAAGAAGCACGACCATTTCCACATATGCATCATCGAACGTCTGACTTGTTGCTTGGATTAGATTATTTACTAACGACAGATGTACGAAACCAGCTACAACAAATGGATGTGCCAATTTTACTTATTCACGGTGAACAAGATCGCATTTGCCCTCCGCAAGCTGCGCAGTATGTATACGAGCGAACAAGGAATTGCACATTGACGCTTTTACGAAACGTTGGACATGCACCGCACGTCACGCAACCATATGCGTGCGCTCATGTCATCCAAACATGGTTAGGCGGTGGAAGCAATGATTGATAAACAGTTGATGCAAAAACGATTTAGCGAACGAGCAAAGACGTACGATCAGTTTGCCAACGTCCAAAAAAAGATGGCACATAAATTAATGACGCATATCGCTCGCCCGCCAAAAACGATTTTAGAAATTGGTTGTGGTACAGGATATTTAACGGAGTTGTTACACGATGCGTATCCGCATGCGAAGCTAACAGCTGTTGACATCGCTCCGGGCATGATTGAGACAGCGAAACAAAGGCTCGGTGCGGCGTCAATTCATTGGCTGTGCGCAGACATTGAACAAGTCGCATTAAATGAAACGTACGATTTAATTATTTCTAACGCGACATTCCAGTGGTTCACTGATCCAAAACAAACAATTGCTAAACTCGTCAAACAGCGAAACGACGGAGGGCAACTTCTTTTTTCAACGTTTGGCAATGTTACGTTTCACGAGTTGCACACTTCATTTGCTTACGCTTTAGCGAAACAACATATTCATGAGCCGCTTCGCATCGGTCCATCGTTTCCGACGTTTTCTGAGTGGCTTCATATGCATGCACACGCTCGTGGACATGAACAGTTTGAAGTCGAATATTTTCCATCTGTACGCGACTTTTTCTTATCCCTTCGTCATATTGGTGCAACAAATAGTACGTCTGGACGTTATTGCCAACGCCCGTCCGTGTTTAAAACGATGATGAACGAATACGAAAGCCGATTTGCTGAAAATGGCTTCATTCGTGCGACATATCATTGCATTTGGATTGACATCACTTAGGTGGTGTCATGTTTTTTCCGTAAAAAATTTCATCCATTTCGATGCGCAATTTATGTGTAATCGCTTCTGCTTCTTCTTTTGTCAATTGATCTTTTGACAACTCAAATAAATAGTTGTCTAAATCAAACTCACGCAGTTTGCATTTTGTATGAAAAATATGTTCTTGATACACGTTCACATCAATCATATCGTATTGTTTCCGAATGTCGTCAGGGATGTAGTTTTGAATCGATGTAATATCATGATCAATAAATAACTTTTGTCCAGAAATGTCGCGTGTAAATCCACGCACACGATAGTCGATAATCATAATATCGGTCTCAAACGAACGAATTAAATAATCGAGCGCCTTTAGCGGCGAAATTTCTCCACACGTGGCAACATCGATATCCGCTCGAAACGTACTAATCCCATCATTCGGATGATATTCCGGATATGTATGCACTGTAATATGACTTTTATCGAGCGCACAAACGACCGCTTGCGGAACAGGCGGCTCTTCTTTCGGCACTTCAATTGGCCCTTCTGATATAAGCATGGTGACGCTCGCCCCTTGTGGCACGTAATCTTGCTTAGCGATGTTTAAAATGTGCGCTCCAATCATATCCGCGACGTTTTTTAAAATACTCGTCAACCGTTCCGCATTATACACCTCGTCAATGTACGCAATATACGCTTCCCGCTCGCTTGCACTTGTCGTATAACAAATGTCGTACATATTAAAACTAAGCGATTTCGTTAAGTTATTAAATCCGTGTAGTTTCATGAGGGATCTTCCTTTCTTTTTTTCTTATGTTGCCCTGTTTATGCGAAAAAATTGTAACTTTACTCACAAACTTATATAATGGATGGAAAGGTTGGAAGGAGGGATGAGTGATGCATGCATCGCTTTCATCATTAGTTATCGTCCTTATTGTCGCTTTCCTCACACCACTTTTGTTGCATCGTTTCCGCCTGCACATGATTCCTGTCGTTGTGGCGGAAATTATTGTAGGGATCATCATTGGGAAGACGGGATTAAATATTGTTGAACAAGATATGTGGTTAGAAACGTTATCGACGTTAGGGTTTTTGTTTTTAATGTTTTTAAGTGGACTAGAAATTGACTTTTCTGCCTTCGCAAATAAAAAGAAGAAGGGAGAAAAAGAGCCGAATGCGTTTTTAGCCGCTTCCATTATATTTGGCGGTATTTTTCTCGTTTCGCTCGGTCTTTCGTACATGTTCGTTTGGCTCGGTTATATCGATAATGCCTTTTTAATGACGCTTATTATTTCTACGATTTCGCTTGGCGTTGTCGTTCCAACGTTAAAAGATGCGCAATTAATGAAGACGACAATTGGACAAACCATTTTGTTAATTGCTGTGATTGCGGACTTAGTCACGATGGTGTTGTTAGCTGTCTTTGTATCGACGTATGATCCGAGTCATGGAAGCACATGGTTATTGCTCGGTTTATTTCTCGCTGGTGTTTTGTTTTATTTTACAGGGAAATATTTTAAAAAACGTTCGTTTGTTGAAACGATGGCAAAAGGGACGATTCAAATCGGTACACGTGCTGTATTTGCGCTTATTGTTGTTCTTGTTGCTTTATCGGAAACGCTTGGTGCGGAAAATATTTTAGGCGCGTTTCTTGCCGGTGTCCTCGTTTCATTATTAGCACCAAATCAAGATTTCGTTCATAAGCTCGATTCGTTCGGTTACGGTTTTTTTATCCCTATTTTTTTCGTTATGGTCGGTGTCAATTTAGATCTTCGTCCATTGTTTACGCAATTAGATATTTTGTTGCTCATTCCGCTGTTATTTATCGCACTTGTGATTTCTAAAGTCGTTCCGGTGTACATGTTACGCATGTGGTATGATCGTAATACAACGCTTGCGGCAGGGTTTCTACTCGTTTCTACTTTGTCGCTTGTTATCGCTGCGGCAACGATCGCAGAGCGAATGGGCATGATTGATGAAAATATGAAAGGCGCCTTAATTTTAGTCGCTGTGCTCACGAGCGTCGTTTCACCCATTATGTTCAAAAAGCTGTATCGAATCGAAAAAGAAGAGCGAAAAAAGGTTGTCAAATTGATTGGTACGAATCAATTTACGCTTGCGGCAGTTCGTGATTTGCGTACAGATGAATATGAACCAACGTTGTACCATATTCGCCAAGATAAAATTGAAAAGACGGAGCATATTTTCCCAATTGTCGATATCGATGATTATTCATTCGAAACGTTGCAAGCACATGAGGCATTAACAGCTGACGTTGTCGTTGTTTTGACAGGTAACGAACAGACGAACGCCCAAATCGCCAAATGGGCAAAAGAGCAAGGAACTTCGCGCGTTGTCGCTTTCGCCGAGTCGCCATCGGTTGTGCAACAACTAACGGATATTGGGGTTGAAACGATTTCTCTCGCCCTCTCAGCGGGAGCGATGTTAAAAGCGTTTATCGAATCACCAAACGTTGTTCATATGTTGACACATCGCGACATTACTTTGCATGAGATCGAGATGAACAACGTGGCTTATCACGGTGTGCCCCTTCGTCAATTCCCGTTTTTAGGCGATTGCATCATCGTACGCATTTTCCGCAGACACGAATCAATCGTTCCACACGGCGACACCAAAATGCGCATAGGCGACCGCATGATCGTTACTGGATCGGGGGAATATGTAAAAGAGCTTCGTGAATTACTCGAGCGGAAATAAGAAAGAAGAAGTAACAGACACGCAGTTCATCAAATGGTGAACTGCTTTATTTTTTGTTAATCTGTTTTCTATTATAGTAATGCCCTTAAACGCAGTTTTTTATTTCAAAAGAGTGGGGAATATTGTAAAATATAAAAAGACGAACAGAAAAGTCCTGCGGTAATATGTCAAGGTGAAACGTCATCGAAATTGGAAATTTGATTGTCCGATGATCCGAAAAAAGGCAATACTTAAGAAGCCCAGTCTTGTCTTATGTCATTAACTGGGTTTTGATACAAAATCAGTTAGATCGATACCCCTATCGATCTTCCCCCTTTCTTGGCGTGTAGATTTGACCGTTGCGTAGCAGCGCATCGATCACACGCACGAGTTTTCGAGCGGTGAGGACGAGGGCTCGTTTATGTTGATGCTTTGGCACTTCCTCATATTTTTTTCGGTAGTACGCGCGAAACGTCGCATCATGCCGTTGTACCGAGTTGGCAGCCTCCACTAGGTAGTAACGGAGATAGCGATTGCCGGAACGAATGAGGGAAGTCTCCTCGGCTTGGAACCGACCGGACTGGTGCTTAGACCAAGTCAAACCTGCATATTTCGCTAAGGCAGCTTGGTTGTCAAAGCGCTCGATTTGTCCAATTTCGGCTAAGATGCCAGCGGCGTAGACCGGACCAATGCCGGGAATCGTTTGTAGCGTATTTGGGATGCCTTCCAAATGGCGGGTAATCGCTTTGTCGAGCTCTTTGATTTGCGCTTGAAGGCTGCGAATAGACTGAATCGATAGCCCTAAAAGCAAATCAATGGAATCCTCGACACACTTGGAAAGCCGATACGACGAACGAGCCGCCTTTTGAATGGACTTGGCGATGCATGCCGGATCGGCAAAGCGATTGCGTCCTTTTTGGCGCAAGAAGTCAGCGAGCTGTTG